>CAZRFG010000200.1:0-6614 GCA_964599205.1 uncultured Victivallaceae bacterium | reverse complement strand
CGGCAAGGATACCTTGCCTGCCCGCTACTACATCGATTACGTCCGGGTCTTCGAGAAAATCAAATAAGTTCTATTTTTCCGGACTCGGCGCGGGGGCCTTCTCCGGCAGTCCGGCCCGGCATTTGATGGTGACTTGTTCGCCTTTTTTGACCTTGACCAGCTGGGTGTACGGTTTCTGGTGCCAGACCTGGCGCGGCGCGGCGTTGGCCTTGGCGAGTTCGGCGGCGTTGAGCGCGCCGTCAAAGGTCACGCCCGAGAACTCCGCCCACAACTCCTGCCGCTTGCCGTCCAGCTTGACATCGTTGCCGAGGAACGAAACTTTCAACACCCCGTCGGCTTCGGGGACGAAGCTGAAGGTCAGCTCCTGTTTTTCGGCGGCGAGCGGCGGCGACTGCATGATGGTGCCGAATTTCCGGCTCTCCGGCGCGCCCCAGGTGACCGGCGAAGTGCCGCCGCCGGGCGGAGCGATCAGGTCGCGGTAGGTGACCTGCGAACCCTTGTCGTTGAAAATATCGATCCGGAGTCGGGGCGACGAGTCGTTGGCCTTGGCCGGTTTCGACTCGACCGCCGCGCTGAAAGCCGGTACCGGCGGCTCCTGCCAGCTGCCGGTGTTGAATAGCTGGGTTTCGGCCCGGTCGTAAGGCTCGGTCTGGCCCTTTTTGAGCGCCAATGTACCGGCGGCGGGGTCGAGCGTGATCAGGAAGTGCTCGCTGTAATTGAGTCTCACATAGATTTCGTTGCCGGGTTCGACGGTGGGTTTGCCGTCGCGGAAAAAGGCGACCTTGGCGTCATAAAGCTGCCGCTCCTTGGGCAGCGGGGCGAGCAAGGTCAGGAAATAACGCGGCTTGTCATCCGGCTTCGGCTGGACAAAGGCGAAGGCCGGGCGCTGGGTCTTCTCCATATATTTCGGCGAAAACCAGCCCTCCTCCTCGACCAGTTCGACACCGGGGAGCGCCGCTCCCTTGACCACCAGATTGGGGCCGTCGCCGTACATGGTGCGGGCGGCAAGGCGCTTGGGGTCGAGCTGCCACGGCGCGGGGTCGAGCTGGAAATGGGCCTGCAGCGTCCCGGTGGCGGCGCCCTTCAATTCGTCGAGCACAATGAAGAAGCGGTTTTCGACCAGAATGAAGCTCCGGCGCTGGGTCAGGCCGGCATTGACTTCATTCTCCAGCACCGCGGCGTCGAGGCCGGGGACCGATTTGGTGAAGACGGTCTTGCCGCGCGAGTTGACCGGAAGATCGTCCAGGGTCACCATCTGGTGCGCCTGCGGACGGCGGAACCACGCCCGCCACTCGGGCTCGCCGGAGTAGTTGTAGCAGCCGCTGTCGGTCATGAAACGGCGGCCGAAGGCGGAGAGTTCGAAGCTCAGGTTGTCAAAGTGGCTGTGCCACTGGTGGCGGCTGGGATTGGTGTTTTTGACGACCGCAAAGAGCGCCTTGTCCGACCAGTCGGAGCGGATGGTGGTGTACCCGGCGTCGGGGAGCTGGTGGATTTTGCCCGCCGGGGCGACGCCCTCGGCGCCGCGGGTGGCGAAGTAGCGGAAGTCGGGGCGGTTGAAGTCCTCGAGGAAACGCCCGACGTACTCGTTGTTGCCGCCCGGGCTTCCCAGCCAGGCGTCGCCGAAGAGCGGACTGGTGCCGTCGGGGTGACTCCAGATCACCACCGCGTATACCCCCTTGGCGACGCGGTCGAGGTATTCCGGCGGGAAGTTGGCCTTGATGCCGTAGCGGGCGCAGAACTTGGGCGCTTTCTGGAACTGGCGGGGATAGGCCATGTGGTAGCTCGGGACGTATTCACTGATCACCCCGTCGGGGAGCATCACCTGCTGCTGAAAGCGGATCAGCCGCTCGACCGCGTTTTTGGCGAAGGTCGGACTCTCCTTGAACTCCGGGAACATCCCGGCGACGGTGAGCAAGCCGTCCTGCTGGGTGATGTCGAAGTTGCCGACCCGCTCCGGCTCCTTGCCCTTGGGCGGGTACATCGCGTCGATCTGCTCGGCGTGGCAGTAGAGCGACCACAGGAAGTTTACCAAGGTATACGAATCCACCGAAGGCGACTGGATGAAGCGCTCAAAAGCCTGCGGCCAGACCAGCATCCGGATGCCGACTTCGAGCGAGCGCCAGCAGGTGTGGCGGCGGAAATTCTTGGCGCTGTGCATGTGTTCGACCCACGAATTGACTTCGGCCGCCCACTCTTTGGCATACGCTTCGTCTTTGGTCGCCAAATAAGTTTTGCCGAGCGAACCCCACCAGCCGAAGCGGTGGAACTGCCACAGCCACTCCTTGTCCGGAAACGGCGACGTATCCCAGTCGATCGGCTCGCCGCGCGGCTGCGGCGGATAGGCACGCTGGCCGGGGAAAATATGTTTGAGCGCCTGGTCGGCGACGTCGCGGTCGCGTTTGCTGTCGGGCGGGGTTTTGGCCTCTTCCGCTTCCAGTGCGGGGATATTTTTGCGGCCACGGAAATAATCCAGCAGTGCCTGCTGCTGTTCGGCGGGGGTGGCGGCGGCTTTGACTTTGGCCAGGCCGGGCAGATCAAGGTTGAGTCGGGCGAGGAGTTCTTCCAGATGCGGGTTGACCCGGACATCGGCGGCGGCGAGATTGACGGCGAGGGCCAATCCGGCGAAGACGGCGAAGACGATTTTTTGCATAAAAAACTCCATGATGCGGCTGTAAACAATAATTGTAAACAGGTACAATTGAAATTATAGCCAGTCAAGGGCTGAAAGTCAAGGCGAAATGCAAAAAAAAGGCGGTAGCGGCGTCGAAAAGCGGGGCGATTGATTCGGAAAAGCAGCGGATATGCCGGAAAAAAACAGCATTTCCGCGGCGTCGATTGAAAAAAAGTTTTTCAGCGTGTATATTATATGATTATCGTTTGGTTTCGTTGGCCTTTTCGTTTTTTTTGCTCTTTCCGCATTCAGCCGCGGGATGGGCAAAAAAAGTGAAAAAATGCCTCTGAAGCCTTTTTTTCTTTTCATTTTTTTTGGGGTTCAAAATCAGAGGCATTCCAAGATGTTCAAGCCGGTATTGTTTTCCGATCTCCGCAAGTACAATTTATCCACTTTTCGCGCCGACCTCTTCGCCGGCCTGACCGTCGGGGTGGTGGCGCTGCCGCTCTCCATGGCCTTTGCCATCGCCTGCGGGCTGCCGCCGTCGCGCGGGATTTTCACCGCGGTGATCGCCGGGTTTCTGATCTCCGCTTTTGGCGGCTGCCGCCTCCAGATCGGCGGGCCGACCGGGGCGTTTGTGGTGATTATCAGCTCGATCTACCTCAAGTACGGTGACGGCGGATTGATGGCGAGCACTTTGCTCGCCGGGCTTTTTCTGATCATTTTCGGTCTTTTCAGGATGGGGGCGCTGATCAAATTCATCCCGTTTCCGGTGGTGACCGGGTTTACTTCCGGGATCGCGGTGGTGATTTTTTCGACTCAGCTCAAGGATATTTTCGGCCTGACCAAACTCGAACTTCCGTCCGGCTTTGTGGCGAAGCTGACGGCGATCGCGAGCCATTTTGGCGAAGTCAATCCCCAGGCGGTGCTGTTGACGGTATTGACTGTCGCTTCGATCGTGTTGTGCCACAAGTTCCTGCCGAAACTGCCGTCGATGCTGGTCGGGATGCTGGTCGGGACCTTCGCCAGCGTGGCTTTCGGGTTCAACGTCGAGACCATCGGCGCCCGCTTCGGCGATTTGCCGCGGCAGCTGCCGCTGCCCGCGCTGCCGTCGCTCAGCTGGGCCGCGATTCCCGATTTGATCAATCCCGCGCTGACCATTGCACTGCTGGCCGCGATTGAGTCTCTGCTCAGCGCCACCGTCGCCGACGGGATGACCGGCGACCGTCACCGGCCCGACACCGAATTGATCGGGCAGGGGATCGGCAACTTCGGCGCGGTCTTCTTCGGCGGCATCCCGGCGACCGGCGCCATCGCCCGGACCGCGACCAACATCCGCTGCGGGGCGCGCACTCCGGTGGCGGGGATCGTCCATGCGGTGACGCTGCTCTTGATCCTGCTGCTTTTCGCTCCCCAGGCGAAGCTGATCCCGCTGGCCGCGCTCTCCGGTATCCTGGTGGTGGTCTGCTTCAACATGTCCGAGTACCGGACCTTTCTCAGGATGTTCAAGGGGCCCAAAAGCGACTCCTTTGTGATGGTGGTGACTTTCGTTCTGACCGTGATGGTCGACTTGGTGCTGGCGGTCGAAATCGGCGTGGTGCTGGCGGCGCTGCTGTTCATTCGCCGGATGTCGGAACTGTCGGCGGTCAAAGAGATTACCGAGGAGCTCAAGAACGGGGGCGGAGCCAATGCCGCCGACGACCCCGAAGCGACTTCCAAAAAACTGATTCCCGACGGCGTGGTGGTGTTCGAAGTCCAGGGGCCGTTCTTCTTCGGCGCGGTGGACCGTTTCCGGGATATGGCGTTCGGCATTTTGCGCAGGCGCCGGCAGATGCGCATTGTGGTGCTGCGTCTGCGCCACGTCGCGGCGATCGACGCCACCGGGCTCAACGTGCTGCGGGGCTTCCAGGCCGAATGCCGCCGCACGGGCGTGGCCCTGGTGCTTTCCGGAGTCCAGCCGCAGCCGCGCACCGCGCTTGAGCGCAGCGGTCTGCTCGAGTTGATCGGCCCCGAAAACGTCTGTTCGCATATCGACCTGGCGTTGGAACGGGTGACCGAAATCATCAACGAAATTGCCTGAGCCGATTTCAAAAGCCCTTGCACTTGCTCGAATCGTCTGAATGCGAAGCGCTTCAGCGTTACTTTCGGACAGTGCCGCGGCAAAAAAAAACGGAGCCGGTCAGCCGGCCCCATTTTTTTTTGCGGTTATTTCTTCAGCAGCGACTGCGCCTTGGCATCTTCGGAAATGATCCGGCTGAACCAGTCGCAGACGTGATCGGCCGACTCCTCAATCTGCTCGTCGGAGAGTTTTTCAATCTGCTTCGAGAGCGCTTCCGAAGCTTTTTCGCACCCGAAGGTGATGGCGATCGTATGCCACATTGCGCTCTTGACCGGATCGCTTTCGGCAAAGTGAAGACCGAGCAGATACTGCGCTTCGCCGTCACCTTGCTCGGCGGCATTGTTGAGATATTTTACCGCCTTGTCCGGCTCGACCGGAAGCAGCAGTTTGCCGACATTGCGCAGCGCGCCGGGATGGCCGAGCCGGGCTCCCTCGCGGAAATGCTGCAGCGCCTTGACCGGATCCTTGTCCAGTTTGCCGAGTTCGTAAAAAGCTTCGGCATCGCCGCTTTCGGCGCTCAAGGTGAAGTAGTAAACGGCATCCTCGACCCCTTTTTCAGAGATCTTCCGGTCCAGACAACGCCGGGCCAGCGTGTTCAACGCGGGGGTGTAATTCTTGGTCGCCGCTTCCAGCAGCCACATGTCGCCGTTGAGGTCGTCCTGAGCGTCGAAGTAATGCAGCGCCAGCCGGAACTGCGCCTTGATGTCGCCGCTTTCCGCCGCCAGGAGCAGCAAACGCCGCCCTTTTTCGATCTGAGCCTTGGAGAAGCCCTTGTCGATTAAAAGATTGCCCAGCTCCCGCAGTGCCGGGAGATAATTCTTTTCTACCGCGAGGGTCAGGCAGCAGACCGCTTTTTTGAAGTCAAAACCGGTTCCGGACAGATACCGCATTCCCCAGTTGAACTGTTCCTCCGCCGACAAGTCTATCACCTGCGGACAGGGACTGAGGCATTTTATTTTATAGAAGAACGACATAGACCCTCCTGATTTTTTCAAAAATTTAGCTGAAATCCCGGAGATTACAAACAAAAAGTCAAAAAAAATACGGAATTTCCGTGAAATCCCGTATTTTCAAGCTTTTTCAAACATCCCGCGGGCCGTTAACGGCGGCGGGAAGGGGAAGCGATTACATCCCTTCGACTGCCTTGGTCTTCGGCAGGCCGAGCACTTTGTCTTCGGCGATACGGCCTTCGGCACGGAGGAGGTCGATGCGCTCATAGCGCTTCATGACATTGCGTTGTTTGCGGATTTTGCCGCCGACGCGGAGACTCGGATGCTGGGACATGGAATACCTCACTATGTTAATCGTTATATGCTTTTTCTGCAATCATTTCAATAATATGCCCCGAAAAACGCGTTTCGTCAAGTCCGCATCCGCGAAAAAAAGCGTTTTTTTTGCAATAATTTTTGCAAAATCAAGACTTCCGGCGTAAATTGTCCGGTCGATTGTAGCGGAAAGGATCTGTAATGATGAAAAAATGGTTGCTCCCAAGTTTGCTGTTGCTGGCGTTTTTCGTTGCGGCGGAGGAAATTACCGTGCTCGCCGTGTCCGATACCCACGCCAAGGTCGAGAATCTGCGCCGGCTCCTGCCGCTCTATACCGCTGAGCGCGCCGCGGCCGACGGCAAAGTGATCACCGTCGACGCCGGCGACACCCTCCAGGGCTCCTATGAGGCGATCTGGGGCGACGGGGCGATTCCCCGCGAGTTTCAGAAACTTTACAACTTCGATATCTGGGTGCCCGGCAATCACGACTTCGAGATCCAGCCCTGGCGCTTTCGCGACTACCCCGGAACCATCCTCGGAGCCGACTGGAAGACACCCGGCTTCTCCCCGCTCCCATACCGGATCCGCGACGTCGGCAACTACCGCATCGCCCTGATCG
>CAZRFG010000199.1:3362-6633 GCA_964599205.1 uncultured Victivallaceae bacterium | reverse complement strand
CCTGCCCCGGGAATTCCCTCGTTAGCGTCTGCGGGGCGAGGTCGTTGCCTCGCATCCCGTGCGTAGAACACACAAAGGGTAATTCTTCCTGCGCCTGAACACGCGTAGCATGGTTCATGGCTAGGCTCGTGCGCGAAACTTTTTTAGCTCCATAATGTTCAGCCGCGGTCGCCGTGGTGGAGGCCGAGGGCGAAGAGGGCGAGCAACGCGAAGACGGCGAGGAGAATGGTCCATTTGAGGCCGGAGGAGGAGAGGCTGGTTTCTTGGGCGTTGGCGCGGTCGGCTTTCATTTTGAAGCCTTTGACGGTTTCTCCCTCGCCTCGGTTCGGGGCGGCGGCGCGGGAATCGACGGCGGCGCGGGCTGGTTGGGCGACAGCGGGGGCCGGTTTGTTTTTGCCGAAGCCGGCGGCGAGTTCCCGCTGGAGTTCGCGGCGTTCCTTGACCTGTTGGTCAAGGGTCTTGGCGGCGGCGCGTTCGACTGCGACCTGGAACTTCATCACCAGCTCGGGCGAAAGCACGCCGGGCATCGAAATGATGTTGACCACCATCTGGTTCAGCAACGGATTGTTGCAGGTGTGGTCGCAGCAGGCCATGCCGCGGCTGATCACGCTCCGGGCGTAGGTGGCGGCGAGCGACTGGCGGGTGGCGATGTCGGGCTGCCAGTATTCCTTGCGCACCGCCTCCAGCATCCGGCCGGTCATCGACTGGTAGGCCCAGGCGTTGTCGGCGGCGAAGAACTCCTTGAGATTGAGGTGGTAGCGGTCGTTGACGTAAATATCATAAAGATTGCTCCAGTCGGCCGGCGAAAGATTGTCCGGGGTGACCGCCTGCCAGCCCCACAGATTGTCGGTCATCCGGGCGAGGGTTTTGCCGCCGGAATAGTTTTCCTTGGTCATTGCTTCGATCCATTCGCGGTTGTAGAGCCGGGCGTCAAGCTCGGCCCCGAGGAAGCTCTTGAACGAAGACACCTTGAGCTTGCCGCGATCGCGCTGATCGACGATGTATTCGCCCGGCGCGCGCCCGGCATTTTTGCGGACGGCGAGCGACAGGCCGCCGAAGTACTGGTACATGTCGTCGATGTCGGTCACCCCGTACACATTGCTCGAGCGGGAATGGAACAAGGTGTCGGTGCGGACGGCAGCGGCGGCCAGCGCGGCGGGAGCGGCGTCGATTTCCCCCTTAGCGTTGAGCGAGGAACCCATGTTGCGCAGATAAACCGCGGCGATCTCGTCGTCGCTCTGCCACAAGCCGGAGGAGCCGGCCAGTTGGTTGACCCGCGTCCCGTAGGTTCCGGGAGCGGGGAAGAAGATCCGGCGGTTGGCGAACTCGGCGGCCTCGGCGGCGGAGTGGCCTTCGCTTTTGAGTTTTGCTTCGGCGGCTTCGGAGTTTTCGCGGAGGAAATTCTCGGCGTCGTTGAGGGTCGCGGCCTGGCGCTGGGCGCGGTCGAGGAGGCGCAGCAAATCGGCGAACTGATCGCGATAAGCCCCCGAGGCGGTGATCAAAATATCGACCCGGGGCCGCCCGAGTTGCGCGCCCGGCACCGGCAGCAGACCGGTCACCCGGCCGCTCTCGTCGTACTGGAGGCGCATCCCCATCAAGGCCAGCGCCATCGCTTCATTGACCCCGTCGGTCCGGGTGGTCTCCCCGGCCCAGAGGACGAGGGCGACTTTGCGCGGGAGCGCGCCTTTTTTCAACTTTTCGGCGGCGAGCAATTCCCCGGCGAGACGCCGCCCCTGCTCCATCGCTTCCGGCGTCGGAATTTTGGCGGGGTCGAAGCTGTAGAAATTGCGGCCGACCGGGAGCGAAGCCGGATTGCGCACCGGGTCGCCCGAGGGGCCGGGTGCGATGAAGCGTCCGGCGAGCGCGCGGAGCAAGGCGTTGAGTTCGTCGCGTCCGGCGTTTTCGAGGTGGGGCCGGGCGGCGGCGCGGTCTTTGGCCGGGATCAAAGCGAGCATCGCCGCCACCTCGCCCCCCGACGGGGAGTCGCCGAAGGTGTGGAGCCCGAACGGAGCCGGGCACTCCCGGTTTTCGGCGTAGTCCTCGAGTTTGTCGACCAGCTCGGGAGAGTCCGCCGCGAGCCCCAGCCGGGCGGCGAGGCCGTTCTCCACGGCGTAGCGGAAGAGTCCGGCCCGGCGCGACGCCAGCGCCGCCGGATCGGCGGTCTGGCACGCCGCGAGCCGCTCGCGAAGCCCCGTCAGCACCTGGTCGGCGGCGGGAACTTTGAGGAAGGGCGACAAATGGTCGACTATCACCGCCGAAGCCCGGCGCTTGGCGATGATTCCCTCGCCGATGCCGTCGGCGATATAGGGATAGATTTCCGGAATGTCGCCACGCACCGCGAGCGGGGCGCAGGCGGCGCTGAGGCCGAGTTGTTTTCCCGGGAGCCATTCGCTCGAGCCGTGCCGGCCGAGGTGGATCATCGCGTCGGCCCCGAATTCATGCCGCAGCCACAAGTAGACCGCGAGATACTGATGCGGCGGCGCGAGGGTGGCCGAGTGCAACAATTTGTGCGAATCGTCGAGCCAGCCCCGCATCGGCTCGGGGAGGATCACCAGGTTGCCGCCTTTCAACATCGGGATGATGAAATCGTTGCCGGACGTCATCGTTTTCGCCGTTTCCGGCGACCCCCATTCTGCGATCACCTCGCGCCGGAGCGCTTCGGGGAGGATGTTGAACCAGCCGATGTAGGTCGCGCGCGGCACCCGGGTCACGCCGTTTCCGGCGATCAGCGCGTCGAGTTCGCCGGGAGCCCAAGATCCGACGTTGCGCGCGCTTTTGAGCAGCGCAGCGGTCATCGCCGCCTCGTCGAGCGTTTCGAGGCCGCCGGTCCGGTAGCCGGCCCCGGCAAGCGTTCCGGCGATCCGGGTCAGGCTGCGGGGGACGTTGAGGTAGCTGGCCCCGATGTTCTGCTTGCCGCCGGAGCCGTTGTAGATGAAAATCGCGACGCGTTTGTCGGCATTGGGCTTGCGCCGTAGCCCGATCCATTTTTGCAGCCGCTCGACGGTGATCCGGATGTTGTCGAAAAAGGGCTCGCCCTCCTGGACTTCCCGTCCTTTGCCATCCTTGACCACCCGGTTTCCGAACAGGAGCGAGGGTTCGATCATCCCCGAAATCTCGGGCGCGATGAAGCCGAAGGCCACCGCGAAGTCATTCATCCCGCGCACCGAACTCCGCCACTCCGGTGTGGTCTGGCGGTAGAGACGCAATGCATTGAACACCGGCACGTCAAGCTCGGCCATCGCCTGCCGCAGCGGCTCCCCGAGGCCGGATT
>CAZRFG010000199.1:0-3262 GCA_964599205.1 uncultured Victivallaceae bacterium | reverse complement strand
ACCGGCACGTCAAGCTCGGCCATCGCCTGCCGCAGCGGCTCCCCGAGGCCGGATTTGAACTTGAAGGAGAGCGCCAGCACCGCGTCGACGTTCGCTTTGCCGTCGGCGTCGAGCAACAGCTCCCGGCTCAGCCGGACTTCGTCGCCGTAGACCACCACCACATTGAGCCGTTGGCGGGCGAATTCATCGGTCAGGTGGCGAAAAAGCGCGAGCTCGGCGGCGTTGATCGAAGCGGCGTGAACCGCAAAGGCGACCAGCCCGCGATCGGGAAACCAGCGATGATTCACCTCCGCCCACTCACGGTACGCGGCGATCGAGGGAAAGATTTTTCCCGCCTCGGGATGGGTCGCCCCGACTTCAGGCAATGTCTGCGGCGGCTCGAATTTGACGCTCGCGTCGAATTCGCGGTTGACGATCCAGTATGCCATGTTGCGGAAGTTGACCGGCCGGCGGTTCTCGCGGTAGGCGCGAAGCTCGGGGGGCTCCTGCGCCGGAAGGTCTTTGGGAAGCCGCCGGGAAGAGAGCGCGTAGAGTTTGGTTCGGGCGAAATCGATGCCGCCTCCGGCGACAAGTTCGCGAAGCTCGATCACCAGCGCATTGATCACCACCACGTCGGCGGCCCTGGCCCGTGCGGCGATTTTTTCGGGAGAGTCGAGGGTGACGCAGTAGTGTTCGAGCTTGACTTCGTCCGGCAGTTTGAGCTCGGCAAAGGCTTCTGCGAAGAGATCGGAGTCATTCGCCCCGCCGAGGAAGACCACGGTTTTGGCGGACGCCGCCACTGCCGCCAGACAGCCGAGGAGCGCGAGCAGAAGTCGGAGTTTCATCGCCTCACTCCTCCGGCACGTAGATCATCGAGCCGTCTTCGAGCTGATAGGCAGTGCCGAGCCGGGTGCCTTTGCCGGCGGCCTCTTCGCGGGTCATCCGGACCGCCTTGATTTGACGGCCTTTTTTCTCGATCATCACCATTTCGCCGCGCGAATTTTTCTTGACCATGGTGAAACTCGCGTCGCGTGAAAAAATGTCCTGCGCATCAAACACAGTGATCAAGGCCAGCAGCAAGGCGGCAATGAAGATAACCGAGGTGTCAAAGAGATTGGCCACCCCGGCCATAGGGTCGTCGCATTCGAGTTCCTCGCGCCAGTGGCGGGCATTACGCATGAATTTCACGGTACCGGGTCTCCGTTAAAAATTCCATTTCCCGGATATCGCTGTCGGCGAAGCGACGGCGGACGGTGAAAATGAGATAGGCGACGCTGCCGATCACCAGTCCGACCACGGTGGTGGTGTAGGCCACCACCAATTCGGCGGTCATCACCGAGACATCCCCCTGCCCCAGACTGGCGAGGGCGGTGCCCATCGGCACCAGCGTCCCGATCAGGCCCAATGCCGGTCCGAGCCGGGCGATGATCCGGAACTTGTCGAGCCGCGAACTCTCGCGCTGGATCGCGCGGCGGAGAAGATTCTGGATTTCCGGCTCCGGTGCGGCAAGCTCAAGCAGCCGCGCCAGCGCTTCACCGTAGCGCCGGACCGGCCAGGCCTCGGCGTCGGAACTCAGCCGGCGGCGGTGAATCCAGTCGGAGAGCAGCCGCCCGCATTCAAAAAAGATCCAGACCGAGAGCCCGGTCAGCAACAGCAGCACCGGGTAGAGGACACAGCTTGAGAGAATGAAGAGAAACGTTTTGACTCCGGCGAAAACATCCATCAACGACACCTTTTGCGTTTGCGATTCTGAAGAAGAAAACCGGCGGCGACCGCCACCCCGGCGAAGAACGCGACCGCGCCGACCCGCTCCGGCGCCGGGCCCGTCTGACGGGTGGCGGCGGCCGCGGCGTAGAGTTTGCCCGCCTCCTGAAACTGCGGCGCGACCAGCAGAATCAACAGAAAATAGAGTGCGGTGAAAACCATCATCTGCCCGGCGAGATGAAGCGGCCGCAGGGCAAAGAATTTCCCCGCCAGCCACAGCCCGGCGAGGAACACCAGATTGGCGAGGAGGAAAAAGAGCGGCGCAACAATCCGGAGCACCGCCTCCGATTCCGGGAAAAGCATCCGGGCAAAGGCGCAGACGAGAAAGATCGCGGAAGCGCAGACCGGGCAAGGCACCGCCAACAGCAGCCACCCCGCCGCGTCGGCCCGACCGAGGCTCTCGCCGTCGCGGAGGCAGAGGAGACGGATGCCCCAGACCAGTAATCCCGCCGCCAGCACCAGATGGAGCACGACGCCGGTCCGCAGGAACTTCATCGAATCTCCGGCGAAGCGGAAGAGGTCGAACTTCTCGAGGATGACGAACGCCGCAACGAAAAGGGCGAGATAGAGTCCGGTCATCGCCCCGGCAAAGCCGAGCCGCCGCCCCGGCGACGGATGAACCGCGCCGAAATAATACGCCCCGACCGCGGTTTTAAACGCGAAAATGCCGAGCGCCAGCGCCAGCCCGAGGGCGATACCGATTACTTCCGCCGTCCACATACTTTCTCCAGTATTACGTTTTTCAAAAAAGTAATATACCCCTCCCCCAGCTAAAAGCAAACCGCGACGGCAAGTTTCCGCGACGGCCGCGAAAAAAAGCCGGCGGCTTGACATTGCGCATAAATGTGATATGTTTTTGACTGAAATCAACCGGGAGCGTATGATGAAAACGGTCAAAATGCTGATGGGTCTTGCTGCGTTGTCCTCAATTTGCCTCCTCGCCGACGATCTCAAGCTCGCCGACGGGCAAGTTTACAAGGATTTTTCGGTTTCCGCGGTCAATGAAAACGGTGTGGTGATCAGCTTCGACGGCGACAAGATGGCGACCGTTCCCTTCACCGAATGGCCGGCGGCGCAGCGCAACCAGCTCGGCCGCTTCCAGGCCGACTTCGACCGGCTGAGCAAACCCGCTTCGGCTCCGGCTGTCGCTCCGGTGGCCGTCACCGGCAGTCCCAAGGGCGGCAAGAGCGCGTCGGAACAGGCCAGGGAAAAAGAAAAACAGATGGCCGAAGTGATGGCCCAGGGCGTGCCGGTCTACATCCGCGACGCTTCGCTCAAAAACGTCCGCGGCATCGTCGAACGCCACTACGACCGCACCGGCTGCGGCCTGACCGACGGCAAGTTTATCGTCATCAACAACAATCTCTTCCTCTACGAAAAAGACAAGGTTCAGCCCCTCGACAAAGTGATAGAAGACCTCCAGGCCAAGCAGAAAACGGCCGCCGCGAACGCCGACAAATTCGACAACCAGATCGACGACCTGAAGAAACAGCGGGATGTGATCAATTCACGCAAAGAG
>CAZRFG010000198.1:0-6654 GCA_964599205.1 uncultured Victivallaceae bacterium | reverse complement strand
CACGTCCGCGGCCGATACGGATACCGCAACCGCCATGGCGGCGATCGGAAACAACTTCTTCATCTTGCATCCTCCGTCGCGTTCGCGGCTTTTGATGAAATTGCTCGCTCTAAATGTCCTTCAATTACCATATCGTGCGACTCGCGGAATGCAAGCCAAGACCTCAAAAATGCCTGTAATTTGATCGCCTCATGCGCAAGGAAGCCATCGGAAGTTCATTCACGCCCGGACTGCGGCCAATCGGTTTCCCGTAGGGTAATTTCAATTTTTTTCGAATGCCGGCTTGACAAGTAAACGATCGGATACTAAAGTAAACGAGCGTTTACTTAATCGGGGAGCAATTTATGAATGACACCAGGGAAAAAATATGGCGGACCGCGCTGAGGTTGTTCGCGCGGGACGGGTATGAGGCGGTTTCGGTCAGTGCCATCGCCGGCGCGCTCGGCATCACCAAGGGGGCGTTGTACCGGCACTACCGGAACAAGCGCGAGATCTTCGACCGGATCGTCGAGCGGCTGGTCGAAATCGACACCGAGTGCGCCAGAACGCACGCCGTGCCCGAGGGGACCATTGACCAGACCCCCGCGGCTTACCGCCATGCCACGATGGAAAACATCAGGAATTTCACCATCTCGCAATTCCGCTTCTGGACCGAGGACGAGTTCGGCCGCGATTTCCGCAAGATGGTGACCCTCGAGCAATACCGCAATCCCGAAATCGCGGATTTGCAGCAGAAGGTTTTCACTTCCGGCCCGGTCAGCTATATGGCGGACCTGTTCCGCGAAATGATGACGCAGGGGATGGTGCAAAAAGGCGATCCCGAACTTCTGGCGATCGCCTTTTTCGCCCCCTTCCATCTCTTGGTCGGCATCTCCGACGCGCCGTCCGGCGAGGGCAAGGCGCTCGCTTTGCTGACCGCGTATATCGATGACTTTATACAAAAGAACCAAGTTGAACACAAAAATCATGATAAGGAATTGTAACCATGGACATCCCGCGCATTTTCACCATCACCGAAAGCGCTCACCGCATCCATAACCCCTTCACCCCGGAAAAGTTCGCCACCCTCGGCGCGGTTCTCCGCCTCGAACCCGGAACGCGGGTGCTCGACCTCGGCAGCGGCTCGGGCGAAATGCTCTACAGTTGGGCCCGCGATTACGGCGTCTCCGGCGTCGGCGTCGACCTGAGCCGCCTCTTCAGCGAACAGGCGAAACTCCGGGCCGAAGAGCTCGGCGTCGCCGACCGGGTCTAGTTCATCCACGGCGATGCCGCCGGTTTCGTCGCCGCCGAAAAGGTCGGCGTGGCGGCTTGCATCGGCGCAACCTGGATCGGCGGCGGCGTTGCCGGTACCGTCGAGCTGCTGGCGAAGAGTATCCGGCCCGGCGGCATCATCCTGATCGGCGAACCCTACTGGCTGCGGCTGCCGCCGGACGAAGCGACGGCTCAGGCTTGCGGCGTCGACGCGATCGCCGAATTCCATCTGCTCCCTGACTTGATCGCCTCGTTCGGCGACCTTGAGTACGACGTGGTGGAAATGGTGCTGGCGGACCGCGAGGGCTGGGATCGCTACGAAGCGGCCAAGTGGCTTACCATGCGCCGCTGGCTCGACGCCAATCCCGGTGACGACTTCGCCAAAGAGATCCGGGCCAAACTGAACACCGAGCCCAAACGCTACGCCGCCTACACCCGCGAATACCTCGGCTGGGGCGTCTTCGCGCTGATCAAGCGCTGAGTCGCCCGGTCGATCAATCGTATCGGCTGATTGATGGTTTGACTGTAAATCAGCCGATTTTTTCAACCCCATGGCGCGGCGGCGTCGAAGGCTGCCGCTCCGGCATAACGGCATTGGTTCCGGTCGCGGCGAGGATTTTCGGGAATGAGTGGCGGGAGTCGTTTTCCCGGTGTATATTGACCGGAAACCGGGAAAGGCGGCAAAGGTCATGTGGAAATATTATGCTCTGCTTTCCGCGTTGTTTGCGGCGGCGACGGCGATTCTTGCCAAATGCGGGGTAAAAGGGATCAACAGCAATCTCGCCACCGCGATACGGACGGTGGTGGTGCTGCTGCTGGTCTGGGGTGTGGTCGTATTTTCGGGCGGACTGGCGCAGTGTCGCGATCTCAGCCGGCGGAACCTGATTTTTCTGGTGCTTTCCGGGGTTGCCACCGGGCTATCCTGGCTTTTTTACTTTCGCGCACTGCAGCTGGCGGAGGTGTCAAAAGTCGCTCCGATCGACAAACTCAGCGTTGCATTCGCCGTGCTGCTGGGAATGGTGCTGCTGAAAGAATCGTTTTCCTGGACGGTAGTGGGCGGAGCCGCGATGATTGTCGGCGGTTCGCTGCTGATTTTTTACGGCTCACGCTGACCCTCCCGTTTTTTGGCTTCGGGACGGTCTGGCGGCGGCTTGCTGGAAAATATGCCGGAGAATGCTATAGTAACCGGCAACAACAAAGCGGTGCGACCATGAGAATTTTGCTGATCGAAGACGACCTCAAGACGGCGGAATTCATCGCCAAAGGATTGCAGCAGGCCGGCATCCGCAGCTGTCATGCGGCGGATGGACTGGACGGATTGTTCAAGGCGAAAACCGAGCCGTTCGACCTCGCCGTCATCGACATCATGCTGCCGAAGCTGGACGGTTTTTCGGTGATCGAGGAAATCCGCGCCGCCAAGCTGACGCTGCCGATCATCGTCCTCAGCGCCAAAGATTCGGTGGAGAGCAAGGTCAAAGGGCTGGAAAAGGGTGGCGACGACTATCTTGCCAAACCGTTTTCGTTCGTCGAATTGCTTGCGCGTATCCACTCGCTGATGCGCCGGGCGTCTTCAGCGGCGGAACCGACCTCTCTGGTCGTTCATGACCTCAGCCTTGATCTGTTGCGGCGCAAAGTCGTTCGCGATGGCATTGAAATCGATCTTCAGCCGCTCGAATTCCAACTCCTTGAATATTTGATGCGAAATTGCGGGCGGGTGGTTTCCAAAACCACCATTCTCGAGCACGTTTGGGAATACAACTTCGACACTCAGAGCAACATCGTCGAGGCGGGGATTTTCCGGCTCCGCGAAAAAATCGACAAGCCTTTCGCCCGGAAACTGATACGCACGGTGCGGGGATTCGGCTATGTACTCGAATAGATTTGTCTTCCTGCGCACGGTCAAGTTTCGCATCGCGTTGAGTTACGCGGTGCTGTTCCTGATTTCATTTGCGGTTATTTTCGCCGTTGTGCTGATTCATCTTGCCGCGGCCAACCGGAGTGCCGCCGACACCCGGCTGAATGCGCTTTTGAATGAGATCGAATATCAATACTTGACCGGAACGGAGCCGCAACCCGGTCAGACGCCGGTTCGCAAGATGGAGAAAATTCCGACGGCCATTTACCTTGCCATTGCCCGCGAAATGTCCGGTTTCACGCCGTTGACGGCGTTCCACAATGCCGCCGGCGGAATCCGGTATGTGCTGTTCGGAGAATCCGGCGGGCAATTGTTCCGGGTGGACACCGACGCGGAGGCGAAGAATTTTTCCATTCAGCCGATGGCCGTTGTCCCCGGAGCCCGGGCGGTCGCTGCAAAACTCGCCGCGGAGGCATTCAGCGAGAGCGGGAAACCCGATTATCGACTCCTGTTTGATCCGGAGCACAAACTGCTGGCCCGTTCGCCATTTCCCGCGGAGGAGCTGCCGCTGCTGCTGAAATATCCGTTCCGGCGCGACGACGACCGTATCGGGTACGGGGAAATGGAAGGTTTGCGTCACCGCATCCGCCTGGCATACTGCCGTTTGTATCATGGGGACACGCTGGTGCTCGGGGTTGATATGCACGCGGCGGATGAAATGCTCGAGCGGGTTGTCTACACCTTTCTCTGGAGCGGCGCGACGGTGTTTGTCCTCGGCGCCTGGATCGGTTGGCGGCTGGCCCGGCGGATGTTCGTCGGCGTTGACCGGATCGGCCGGGCGGCGCGGCAGGTTGCCGCGGGAGATTATTCGCTCCGGGTGCCGCCCGGCAATCAGGGGCTTGAAGTCGAAAAACTGGAGGCCGACTTCAATCGCATGGTGGAAAATACCGAAAAACTGATGACCGAACTGCGGACCATTTCGGATGACATCGCCCATGATTTGCGAACTCCGCTGACCCGGATGCTGGCGTGTGCGGAAGTGACTTTTACCGGCGAGCAGAAACTGGACGCCTATCGCGATGCCCTGGCCGACCATGCCGAGGAGTGCCGCCGGATGTTGACGCTGATCAATACGATGCTGGAGATCTCCCGCACCGAAGCGGGCGGTGCTTCGCTCCATCCGGAAAACTTTGATGTTACCGGGCTCCTGCGGCATTCGATCGAGCTGTTTCAGATGGTTGCGGAGCAAAAAGGACTGACGATTGTCGCCGAACTGCCTGGCGATCCGGTGATTTTTTGGGGAGACCGCGTGAAGATTCAGCAGTTGTTTGGTAATCTGATCGACAATGCGGTCAAATTCACGCCGCCCGGCGGGAAAATCGACATCATCCTCAGAGAGACTCCCAAGCAATTGATTTTTTCCGTGACCGATACCGGACCGGGGATAGCGGAGGCCGACCGGGACCATATATTCAAACGCTTCTATCGCGCCGACAGCAGCCGCAACCAGCCCGGGAACGGCCTCGGCTTGAGCTTGGTCCAGGCGGTCGCCCATGCCCATGGCGGCGCGGTCGAATTCACCGGCGCGCCGGGCGGCGGCAGTTGTTTCACGGTTTTTCTTCCTCTTCAGCCTCCGGTATGAACGAATTTTAATCTTGCCTTCATTTTCCGTTCAGCACACCCGCCTATATTGAACGGAAAGCCCGGGAACGCATTTTTTGTTCCCGCGGCATCCGGGTGGACATGATGCCGACCTCCTTGTTCGCCCGGCAATCATTTTTTAGGCCAAGGAGATCAAAATGACTTTCAATCACGCCGTCGACCAAACCCAAAATTCCCGGGGACAACTGTTGAGCAAACTGCCGCTGATCACGGCCGGATATTGGGTGGTCAAAATCTGCGCCACCACGCTCGGTGAAACCGGCGCGGATCACCTCTCGATGACGCTGGACTGGGGATATGCCTCTAGTTCGCTGTTTTTTCTCGCGATTTTTCTGCTGACGCTCGGCTTTCAGTTGTGTTCAAAGAAGTTCAATCCGCTGCTCTATTGGCTGGTTTTCACTGCCACCAGCGTGACCGGGACGGCCGTCTCCGATTTTATGGACCGGACCCTGGGACTGGGGTACGCCAAAGGGAGCCTTGTCCTGGCGCTGTTGCTGGCGGTCGCGCTGGCGGCGTGGTATGCCGTTGAAAAGTCGCTCTCGGTGACGCAAATCCGGACCCGGCGCGGTGAAATATTCTACTGGATGGCGTTTCTCATCGCCAACACCCTCGGCACTGCGCTCGGGGATTTCCTGGCCGATGACTCCGGACTGGGCTTTGCCGGCGGCGCGGTGTTGATCAGTTCGCTCCTGGCGATCACTTTGGCGGCGCATTACCTGACCCGGATTTCGTCGATCGTGCTATTCTGGATCGCCTTTGTGCTGACCCGTCCCTTCGGCGCGACTTTTGGCGATCTTTTAACCAAAACCCATGGGCAGGGCGGATTGGGGCTCGGGACTCAAGGCACGTCGCTGGTGCTCCTGGTGCTGATGGCGGTTGCGCTGATCGGCAACGAAATGTATTCCCGGCGATCGGGCAACCGCCGGAATGCGACTGCCGAACCCTCCGAATGAGCTCGGGCGGCGTGTTGCGAAGCGCTTACACCCCTTTTCTGCCGAATGCCGTTCGCCCAACCTGAACAAAAAATAATCCGGCGTTCAACTTGCCCTCAGTTTGTCCGGCTACAGTATTGGCAAATCATATAGAGGGAGGCAAGTTGTGAAAGCCTTTTTGCAATGGGTCCGCAGGGATCGCTATTTCATGCTGTTTGTTTTATGCTTCGGGTTGTTTTCGCTCGGGACCGCCGGGACGGAAATCACCCGGATCGATTTGCGTTTCGCGCTGATGGTCGAGGATATGAAACGCTTCGGCATCGGTTTTTTCCCGACCATCAACGGCGTGCCGTATCCGGATTATCCGGTGCCCTGGATTTTTTGCTCCTGGCTGACCACGCTCGGCGGGAATTGGGTCAATCAATGGTCGCTGGCGCTGCCCTCCATGCTGGGCGGCGCTTACCTGATCGCCCTGACCGCCCGGATCGGCGATCAGGTCCGGCCGGGGATCGGTTTGGCGGCGGCGGCTTTTTCGATGCTGTCGCCCGAGTATTTGATGGGCTTCCTCGGCTTCGGTATCGACATTCCGGTGGCGGCGGCGGCGGCGACGGCGATTTTTCTGCTCGAAAATCCATCGCCCCGTCCGCGGCGCTGGGTCGCGGTTTTCGGTTTGCTGACGATTGCGTTTGCGGTGCGCGGCGGACTCGGCATCATTGTCGCCGGCGCGGCGGTCACCGGTTATCTGGCCGGTTGTCGCCGCTGGCGGGACATGCTGCTGTTCTGGCTGATCGGGGGGATCGCCGCGGTGACTGGCATCGCCGTTTCCATCGGATTGATCTTCCGCCAGGGCGGCGCGGAGCTGCTCCGGGATTGCTGGCATTGGCAGATCGCCAGCCGGATCGGCCGGGGAAATGATCTCTTTTATTACTTTACTTCCGGCATGGCCTCTTTTGC
>CAZRFG010000197.1:0-6662 GCA_964599205.1 uncultured Victivallaceae bacterium | reverse complement strand
GCGGTGAGTTGGCGTCTGCCGTCCCTCAGTATGAAAGACTGATTTTAAGGCAATCAAAAATCTTATTTTCTCGGAAAAACTCTTGCTTTTTCGATTTGTTTATTATATAATTTACAACGGATAAGGCGTCGTTTTGCAATCCTGCAAAACAGGAAAACAAGATGATAGTGAAGCGGTTCGAGGCTTCCGGTTCCTGTTTCGCCTTATTTACAAGAACGAGCGGATCATCGCGTTCTTGCTTTCGATAGCGCCTTGGGGGTTTGGTAAATTTGACGGAGGAGGTTTTCGATATGAAGCAGGCGAAATATTTTACCCTGATCGAACTTCTGGTGGTGATCGCGATCATCGCCATTCTGGCCTCGATGCTGCTGCCGGCGCTGAATCAGGCGCGCGACAAGGCGACCGCGATCAAATGCACGTCAAACCTGAAGCAGGTCGGGCTGGCGCTGTCGCTCTACCGCAATGAATTCGGCGATTACTTCGCCAGCAACAACACCAGCGGCGACTACAGCGGGGCGGGCAAAACCGGCTACAACGGCGTCCACGCCCAGTGGGGAAGCATTTTTCTGCTCTACAACTATTTGCCGAACAATCCGGATGTGTTCATCTGCCCGGTTCAGCGCCGGATCTTTCCGCAGAACCGCTCGATCGACTACTCCTACGGCGCGCCCTACATCAACTACGTCGCCGGCGGGCAGAATATCTTCAAGCTCAATACCGCCTCGGTGGGCCGCTTCGGCATGTCCAAAGTCGGATTCTTCGCCGACGCCGGCAATCCGATCGGCTCCACTGCCGCCCAGCCCAACGGCGGCTCCTGCTCGCGGATCATCACCAACGGCAACAAGACCGCCTCCTGGTGGTACGGCCAGTACTATGCGATTCATACCAACAAAGTCAACATGGCGTTTCTCGACGGCCACGTCGGCTCCGGCACGCCCAATGAGTTGTACACCACCGTCGGCGTCCCCGGCGGCAGCGCCGCCACTGCCGCCGCAATGGATCTCTACAAACCGAGCGTCTACTGTGTCGGCGCCCCCAGCCAGGCGACCTTTCTCGATTATCCCAAAACGCTGCTGCTGGCCAACTGAGAAATCCGAAAAGCAAAACTCCGGATCGGGTTACGATCCGGAGTTTTTTTGTTTTAGCTCAAGGGATCAGTTTGATTTCGAGCTTTAGCTCGCCGGCGGGAGCGGGATTGGTCATGGTGAGCCGGTACTGGTCGGGCGCGTTTTCCCGGGTCACTTTTTCGGTTTTTAGCGTCCACGATTCCGGCGCCGCAAAGGTCAGGCGGTGGCCTTTGTCGCCGCCGATGGTGACGGTGCGCCCGTCGATCTTGATCGGAAAGGGGGCCAGCCAGAAAAAGGCGACGCCCTGTCCGTTGGCGGTTTCGTAGTGGTCGGTGAGGATCAGCGTACCGGGTTCATCCGAGTCGAGTTTGCGACTCCGGACTTTGAACTTGCCCTGCCAGCAATTGGTCAGATCGGCTTCCGCATGGAAGGTTTTCGCATCGCCCGCGGCGCTGAATCGCGGCGATGTGCCGACCCGATTCTGGGCGATGAAGCCGCCGCTGCCGTCGAGCGGCACCATCACGTTATGGCGGTCTTCGCGCTGGAGGACTTTGGCGAACGGTGACGAATAGTGGCAGATGCCGGAATCCATCGCATAGGTTTTGCCGTCGTATTCGATGATGAAATTGCCCGCGTCGGGATGTTTGTGAGCGGTCGCCCGGGTGTCGTTAAGAAAGGCGATCTTCAGCGTTTTGCCGTCCAATTCGCGAACCGAAGCCGCCGAGGTGATCGAGTCGATTTTTACCAGCGGCCGCAGCGGCGGATCATCAGCCTGACGTCCGGGATCGCCGGCGAAGCAGCTCCAACGGTCATCGGCGGGGATGGTGCCGCTCATTTTGCGGTATTTATTGATCATGCGGTCAAAGATGGTTCCGGGAAACATCCCGGCCAGGATCACGATGTTCTGAGCGTAAAGACCGCTGTTGCCGTCGTTGACCGGCATCACGCCCTGCTTGTCGTCGGTGGAGAACATCAGTTCCATGAAATCCGGCGCGCCGCGCAACTCCTTCGGTAGAACTTCGGCGAAGGTTTTGCCGCGGGCGCGGGCGTAGAGGTAATAGGACGGCAGCGCGCCCCAAAAGGTGTACTGGTAATAGCTCGGCCCCTCGGTGTAGCCGCCGTCGGCTTCGAGAATCCGGCCCATGCTCTCGTCGAGCTCGGCCTTGGCCAGCTCGGTGTAGGGCACGACGTGTTTCCAGCCGGCTTTTTCCATCGCGAGGTAAGCTGCGATGCGGCCGAGCGAAAAGGCGCTCAACTGATTGCAATTGTAAATGTAATCATATTTCCAGGCGTTGAAGTTGGCGGTGCCCGCGCCGCTCTCGGCGAGGCGGCGGAGAATCAGATCGCGGCCGGTCTCGGTGAAGAGGTCGTTGCAGAAGTCGAGGGCGAAAACCAGATTCTCCATCGCATTGCACTCGTCAAAACAGCGATGCTGCCACTCGGTGCCGGGCATCGAGGAGAGCATCCCCGCTCCCCATTCGGGGTGGAATGCCAGCACGATCGCCCGGCGCGCCGCCAGCCGCAGCAAGTCGGGATCGCGCGTCAGCACCGCCGGCCAGGCGGCGTCGGCCACCGCGTAGGGTGAGGGGAGCGTAAAATCGCGGTCGCGACTGAAACGGCGGTCACGGGTGGTATAGGCGGTGATCGTCTCCTCGGGCGGCGGCGCGGCTTTCTGGGCTTCCACTTTTTTTGCCAGCCGTTCGCGCGCGGCGGGATCGGTTTCCGCGTGGCGGCGGGCACGTTCGACTGCGTCCTTGCCGCCGTAGATGCCGAGGCCGGGTTCGAAGCTGAGTTGACAGTCCCCGGCGTCTTTGAGATAACGCGAGAAGTCGATCTTGCCCAGTTCCCGGTACATCCGGTCGAGGTCGGCGCGGCGCTTCGAATCGGCGATCAGCAGCCACTTGAAGATCACGTCGGTAGCTTCGGGATTGGTCAAGGTGACGGTGAGCCGGGTGATTTTTTTTGCTCCCCCGAGCGCGAGCGGGTACTCGGTGGTTTTCCCCTTGTCATCCGGCGCGGTGTAGCTTTGGCGTTTAACCCCGGCGTCGGTTTCGGCGGCGATCTCGATACCGGTTCCCGGAATCAAGGCCAGCGCCGGAATCAAGGCGTCGAAGTTCGAACAGTCGAAATCCATCTCGCGGATCAGCGTCGCCTTGCCCCGGAAACGGAGGGCGCAGCCGCTCAAATCGGTGGTTACGTTGCCCGCCGCCAGCTCAAACTTCCACTTGGCGAAGTCGCTGAGGGCGGGATCCCAGAAAGGGGAAATCACACTTTCGGCCGGATTGACCGGGTATGGCTTGACTTCGCGCATCGCGGCAGGATCGGCCTCTTTTTTCGGGCGGAGTCGGATGTCGCGGATATACACCTTGCCGCCCGCTTCCGGGGTCAGGCCGTAGCCCTTGGTGGAGAAGAAGAGGGCGTCGACCTGCTTCCAGCCGACCGGGTCGCGCGAAATCGAAAAGTTCTTGAACGGCAGCACTACGGTTTTCCAGCCGGTCCAGATCACCGCCAGCCGGGTCAAGTAGTAATTGCCGCTTTTGCCGGCGGGGTCGGAGCTGCGGTGATCACGAAATTCTCCTTGTTCGCCCGTTCCGAATACATCTCAAAAACCAGCGCGTCGTAGTTGCTCCAGTCGCGATTGGCGGGAACCACCGAGGCACCCCAGCCGGTCAGGGCCGGTTCCAGCACCGGTTTTCCCTCGAACTCGACCACTTTGGCGATTTTCCACTCGCCGCCGGATTTGCCGTCGGCAAAGAGGATGTCGGGACGGTCGGTTTTGGCCGGCGGCGGGGCCGCCGCCGCGACCGAAGCCGGGGCGGGAGCGGGAACTGCCGCCGCGACCGGCGCTTGGCCCGGCCGCAGCCGGATGGCCGCGATATAAATTTCGGCGCCCGGAACCGGAGTGATGCCGTAACCTTTGGGCGTCATATGAAATTCAGTGATTTTGTCCCAGCCGGCCGGGTTGCGCGAGCGGGTGAAGCCGCTGAAGGGAAGCGTCACTTTTTTCCAGCCGGTCCAGTCGACCGGAAGCTTGCAGTTGAAATATCCGCGCCCGTCGGGAGTGTCCGCGCGGGGCGAATCCATGGTGACCATAAAGGTGTCTTTGCCCGCCCGGCCGGAGTAGATTTCAAGCTCGACGGCGTCGAAGTCGGACCAGTCGGTCGAGTTCGGCGCAAGGTCCAGTCCCCAACCGTCCATCGCCGGGAGCAGGACTTTGCGGTTCTCGAATTCCCCCGCTTTGGCGGTGCGGACTTTGCCGCCGGAACCGTCGGCGA
The DNA here is from genome assembly GCA_964599205.1 of uncultured Victivallaceae bacterium. GTDB lineage: Bacteria > Verrucomicrobiota > Lentisphaeria > Victivallales > Victivallaceae > JAVBUI01. Next base: position 2,320 of record CAZRFG010000197.1, on the reverse strand, counting down.
AGAGGATTTCCCCGGCGGCGAGCGCCAGCGCGCCGATCAGTACCAGTGAACACAGCATTGTTTTTTTCATCATGAAGTCCTCGATTTATTGATAGGTGAGATTGCGGGTGCTGTACTGCGGCTGGCCGGAATACCAGAAGTGGGCGGCCGAGGGGCCGCGGAGAACGTCGGCGTGGCCGTCAAGCAGGACGGTGTTGCAGAGTTTTGAGTGGCGGCGTTCAAGGATGTAATTTTTGTTGTCGGCGGCGAAGTTTTCGTCAAAGGGATTGTTGTACCAGCGGTCGATCGCCACCGAGGAATTGGCGCCGCCGCGGGTGTCGGCGAAAAGGACCAGCCGTGAGGGTTTGCGCACCGCCTTGATCCCGGTGATGATGCGCGGATCATTGATGCTGAGCTCACTTGCGGTCGGTGCCATGCCGAGATTGGCGTTGTAGCCGTAATCGACGCTGGAGCCCTGGAAGCCGCCGCCGTCGACCTGGGTCGGACAGTCGAGCAACCGGCCGCGGTTGTAGTCGCCGCCGGTAGTGCCGCCCGGCACCGTTGCCTTCCAGACGATGTTGGCGTACTGGTCAAAGGGATGCGAGGCCTGATACCATGTTTGTTCGGCGGTTTTACCGGGAACTTTGGTTTTGTAGATGACCGCCGCGTTATAATCCTGCTCATAATTGGCGGCGGCCATACCAAGCTGGCGGAGATTGCCGAGGCATTTGATGGCGCGGCCTTTTTCCCGCGCCATGTTGAGCGCCGGCAGCAGCATGCCGGCCAGAATGGCGATAATAGCGATGACGACCAGGAGCTCGATCAAGGTGAAATGGCGTCGTGGTTGCATGATTTTCTCCGTGAGGTTGAATATTGAGCCATTCAGGGAACGTTTATACTTTGCGGCAGCTGTCGCTGATCACCAGCGACGCCGGCATCAGCCGCCGGATCGCCGGTGTGGCGTCCGGCTCATCGCAGCGCCGGACCAGATAATCGATCGCGAGTTCACCCATCGTGTCGAGCGGCATTTTGACGCAGCTGATTGCCGTATCGGAGAAGGAAGCCGCGCCGAGGTCGTCGAAACTGAACAGCGAAACATCCTCGGGAATGCGCAGATTGGCGCGGGCCAGCGCCATCAGCGTGGACATGAAGCAGCAGCCCATCGCGACGAAAATCGCGCTCGGGTGATATTCTTTGAGAAGACGGCTGAGCTCGTGCTCGGTGATGCTTTTGGGGCTCATGATCAGCTCTTCGGGAACGCTCAAACCGGCTTCGTGATAGGCCTGACGCCAGCCGGCGATACGCTGATTGCTGACTTCGGAAGTCTTGTGTTCGGAGATGATCGCGATCCGACGGTGTCCGGTGAGCAGCAGATAACCGACCGCGCGGGCGGCTTCGGCCTGATAATCGACCGCGATGAACCCGAGTTCCGGCTGCGGCGGCATCCGGTTCAGCAGCACCACCGGTTTGCCCCCGGCGCTGAGCTTGGCGAGATCATTGAAATCCTCGGGCAGGGCCTTGACCAGCGCCAGTGCGTCGATCGAGTCGAGGTTGCTTTCAGTCGGAGAGTGTTCCAGGAGCTGAAGGCGGCAGCCGCGTCCGGCCACGGTGCGGCGCATGCCGCGTAGAATCGGGGTATAATAAAACGCGCCCCAGTCGTCGTCGGCGATGTCGATCCCGATCACCAGTTCGCGCTGCCGGTGCGACGGGGAAGTCGGATTGTTGGCGATGACCGTCCAGCCGATGCCGGAGCGGCAACCGATATAGCCTTCATCGGCCAGTTTCAGCAGCGCCCGCCGGAGGGTCGGACGGCTGACGCCGTAGGTTTCGGCCATGCTGTTTTCCCCGGGCATGGCGATGCCGGGGAGCATCTTGCGGTCTTTGATCTGCGAGAGCAAGGTGTCGTAAACCTTGAGATACGGTGCGCGCGGCATAGAATGGCCTCCCGGCTTTTATTTTACATGTAAAGGCTTCATGTAAATATTATAGAGAAGACTCATCGCAAAAGCAAGTCATTTTTGAAAAAATACAAAAAATATTTTCAAAAAGGTAAAGCCGTGCGGAGGGACATGGTTAATGCGAGTCAAGTAATTGATTATAAATAAAATGATTCTGTGCGACAGGAGGGGGGCGGTGTTTTTGACGTTCACCGGCGGACTTCACGGCTATGGCGGCATGCCATGATTGTAAAATAACGCGCCGCAACAATGTCAGGCGAATTCGCGTCCGAACGCGCGATGGAGGTTGAGGTCGCCGTAGCGGTCGGGGGCATCGGGGGCAAGGTCGGCGGGGGTGAAGTTGGAGCAAATGTCGCCGACCCGGATTTGATGGTCGTCGAGTT
>CAZRFG010000196.1:0-6666 GCA_964599205.1 uncultured Victivallaceae bacterium | reverse complement strand
CGCGGCATCGATATCACCAATCTCCGGCAGATATCTCTGATCTGACGGCTATCTGGGTGCCGTCAGATCAGAGATATCTGCCGGTGGTGCAAGCACTGCCCGACGAGGCGCAGATGCCGTAACAATTGAGCAGCGAGAGAATCGCTTCGCCCTCAATCCCCTCGAAACTGATCGAGCTGGTGTTGGGCAACCGCGACTCGAGGTCACCGTTGAGCTGGGAGTGGGGAATCCGCGCCAGCAGCTCCTTCTCCAGCCGGTCGCGGAGGGCGGTCAGGGCCGGGATCTCGGCGGCGAGTTCGCGCTTCGCCAGCTCGCAGGCTTTGCCGAGGCCGATGATGCCGGGGGCGTTCTCGGTGCCGCCGCGCCGGCCGCGCTCCTGGTGGCCGCCGGTGATGAACGGCTTGTACCGCACGCCGCGGCGGACGAAGAGCACGCCGATGCCCTTGGGCCCGTGAAGCTTGTGCCCGGAGAGCGAGAGCAAGTCGATGGCCGAGCCGTCGAGCTTGACCGGCACCTTGCCGACCGACTGCACGGCGTCGGTGTGAAAAAGCGCGCCGGCCCGGTGCGCCATTTCGGCGAGTTCGTGCACCGGATAGATATTGCCGATCTCGTTGTTGGCCCACATCACGGTGAGGAGCGCGGTGTTGGCGTCGAGCGCTTTGGCCGCGAAGTCAAGGTCGAGCCGGCCCTGGCGGTCGACCGGAATCAGCACGATTTCGAAGCCGCGGCGTTCGTATTCGCGCAAGGTGGTCAGGATTGCCGGGTGTTCGACCCGGGTGCTGATGATCTTTTTGCGGTCGGCGCGGGCGTTGACGGCGGCGTTGATGGCGGCGTTGTCGGACTCGGTGCCGCCGGCGGTGAAGATGATCTCGGTGGCGCAGTTGTCCTTGTCGCGGAACGACGCGCCGAGGAGCTCGGCCACTTGGCGGCGGGCGGCTTCGATCTCATGCATCACGCTGCCGCCGAAGGAGTGGATGCTCGACGCATTGCCGTAGCGTTCGCCGAAAAAGGGCAGCATCGTTTCCAATACCGCCGGATCGACCCGGGTGGTCGCGTTGTTATCAAGATAAATGGTTTCCATGGCATCTCCCTGTATTTTGACGAGCGAGTGAATATACAGCAATTTGTTTGTTTTTTCAAAAGAAAATTTGCCCCCGGCGTTGTTTTCTGCTATATTACCGCAAAATGACATCGACTAAAACAAGGTAAATTACCGATATGGAACGAATTTACACCATCAAACTGCGCAACGGCGCATCCTATCAGGTGCGCGGTGACGAGGCGCTGGAACTCCAGCTTCACCAGGAGTGCGTTGTCCGCAAAGAGTTTTTTTATGATTTCGGCGTGATCACCCGGGTCGGAGTCCAGCTCGACCCCGGCAAGGGCGGCGAAATGCCGCAGATCCAGCGCCGTCCGACCGAGGCCGACCGCGACGCGGTGGTCGAAAACGAGAGCCGCAGCCGCAACGCGATGAAAACCGCCCACCAGATGGTCGAGCATCTGGCGTTGCCGATGAAACTCCTCAACGCCCACTATTCGCTCGACGTCAAATTGCTGACCATTCAGTTCACCGCCGAGGGGCGGGTCGATTTTCGCGAGCTGGTCAAGGAGCTTTCGCGCGCGCTCAATATCCGGATCGAACTGCGTCAGATCGGGGTGCGCGACGAGAGCGCGATCCACGGCGGGATTTCGGTCTGCGGGCAGGTGCTCTGCTGCTGCCGCTTCCTCCACGAATTCAATTCGATCAACGTCCGGATGGCCAAGGATCAGGACCTGTCGCTGACTCCGGCCACCATTTCCGGGGTCTGCGGCCGGCTCAAGTGCTGTCTCAAATATGAGCACGAGGGCTATCTCGAGCTGGAGAAGACGATGCCGCGACGGGGCGACTTCTGCGACAGCCCGTCCGGCAAGGGCCGGGTGGTCGACCGCAATCTGCTGACCCAGGAGGTGACGCTGAGCCTCGAGAACGGTTCCCTCTCCCGCTTCCCCCGCGCCGACGTCAAGGTCCTGCCGCCCGACAAAAACCGGCTGATGCCGCGCAAGGGCGGACCGGACCGGCGCGAACGGGAACCCGGCAACGGCGGCAATCCCGCCGGCAATAACGGCAACGGCAACGGCGGCCGTCCGCCGCGCGACCGCCGTCCGCGCCAGGAACAGGCCGGGGGACCGCCGGCGGCGCCGGCCGCCGGAGACGCGCCGGCCGGGGACATCGCTCCGGATGCGGCGGAATAAATGACGGCGCCGGGTCAGCTACCCGATCCGGACGCGCTTCGCGCCGACGATTTGGCGGCGCTGGCGGCGCTCGACCGGGCGGGCCGTCCGGCCGGACCGGGAGAGACGCTGGAGGCGTACCGGGCGCGGCTGAAACAGCGGCTGGACGCGGTTGCCGAGCTCGACCGCGAGCTGGCCGAGCGGGGTGAAGTCGAGCTTTTCGGCGAAGTGACGGTGGCCGAAAAGGACCGGATTCCGGATGAGATCATCGCCGAGGCGATGACCGTCACCGACCGGCTGTACGGTTTTGCGATCGAGCGTTTTCCGGGTTTTTTTCTGTCCCGCGACGTCGGACTGCTGTGGGGCGGGTGCCTGATTTCGGACACCGATCACCCGTTGGCGATTTTTCTGATCCGGGGGAGTTTCCGCAACAAGGAGCGTTTTTTCATCTACAACCGGCGGGAATTGCTCGCGCACGAACTTTGCCACTCGTTCCGGCAGGAGCTGCATGATGTCGAGCTCGAGGAGTTTTTCGCCTACCAGACCAGCCCGTCGCGGCTGCGGCGTTACCTCGGCAACTGTTTCATCCGCCAGCGCGACGCCTTTTATTTCATGGTGCCGGCGCTGCTGCTGCTGCTGGCCCAGCTGATGCAGAGTTTCTGGCTGGATCGGATGCCGGTCTGGCCGTTCTGGCTGCCGGCGCTCGGCGTTCCGGCATGGCTGCTGGTGCGCAACGAGTTAAGCCGCCGGAGCTGTTTCCGGGCCTGGCGCAAATTGGCGTCGTTCGGAGTGGAGCGCCCGGCGGCGGTGCTGTTCCGGCTGACCGCCGCCGAGCGCGAAGCGATCGGGCGGCTCGGGAGCAAAGCGGAATTCGAAACCTACCTTGCCGGCAAAGACGAAATCCGCTGGCGGGTGATTATCTACCGGTTTATCGAAAAGAGGCGTGACCATGAAACTTGCGGATCTGATACGGGAGCTTGACGGGCTGCTTGAACTCGAAAAGTTCGCCAAAGACCATTCCAACAACGGGCTCCAGGTCGAGGGCCGGCCGGAGGTGCTGCGGATCGCGGGCGGGGTGGACGCCTGCCAGGCGCTTTTTGACGCCGCCGCGGCGGGCAACGCCGATCTGGTGATCGTCCATCATGGCCTCAGCTGGGACGACCAGCCCCGGCGCTTCACCGGAGTGACGGCCAACCGGCTGCGGACGCTGCTGGCCAATCACATTTCGCTGTATGCGGTTCACCTGCCGCTTGACGCCCATCTCAAATACGGCAACAATGCCGAACTCGCCCGCATCGCGGGAGCGCACAATGTGGTCGCCGGCTGCGAGTACTGCGGCGCTCCGATCGGCACTTTGGGGGAATTTGACGGTGAAGTGACGGTTGCTTCGCTGGCAAAGACTTATGAAAAAGAATTAAAATGCCGGGCGGCCGGTTTTGATAAAGTGACGGGCGACCGCCGGATCGCGCGGGCGCTTTTTGTCTCGGGCGGCGGCGGACTGATGGCGCTCGACGCCGCCCGCGACGCCGGGGCCGACGTGCTGGTGACCGGGGAGTGGACCCACACCATGTACCATTATGCCGCCGAATACGGCATCGCGGTGATCGCGCTCGGTCATTATGCGTCGGAAACCCTCGGGGTCCGGGCGTTGCTGCGGGAAATCCGCGAACGGCACGGACTGGATACCGAATTCATCGATTTGCCCACGGAACTTTGATTATGAAAAAAGCACTTCTCTTCGCGATGTCGGCGGCGCTGCTGGCGCTGTGTTCGTGCCGGACCGGAACCACGGTCACCGGCCAGAGCTGTTATGAACTCAGCGAGAGCGAAAAGGCGCAGCTGGTCACCCTCGCCCGCGCTTCGCTGCGGAAATCGAACCATATCGTCACCGCCAGCGAAACCCCCAAAGTGATGGAGGAGCAGCCGGAGTTCCGCATCCGCTACACCGGCGACAAGAGCGGCGAAGCGAAACTGACCTGGACTTTCCCCAAAAAGAAAGTGTCGATCGTTTTCGTCGGCGAATTCCTGGCGAAAGACGCCCGCTGGCGGGCGGAGATTCAGCCGGTTTACGACGAGGTGATCATCAACCGTCCGAAAAAATAGCGGCAGCGGGGACGGAGGGGCCGGCTTCGGAGCCGTGATCGCGATGCGAAAAAAATCTGTTTTTTAGCCGATCGCTCCTTTCCTTTTTCCCATCGAAGTGGTATTGTAGCAGATGAATATATTTGTCGAAAAGGAGTGTTTATGTTGAAGAAAAAATTCCTGTTGTCCGGCCTGCTGGCGGTGATCTCGCTGGCCTTGCTCAATACCTGTACCGGGGCGGATCTGACCGAGGACGACAAGCTCAGGGTGATCACCAAACTGACCGCCAATATGATCGAGAAGCAGCATTACCGGCAGCGGCCGTTCGACGACAAAGTGTCGAGCCAGCTGTTCGACGAATACTTTAAGACGCTGGACCCCAACAAGCTTTATTTCACCGAGGAGGACGTGCGCTCTTTTGAGCCGCAGCGGAATTTGCTGGTGAACCAGCTGCGGGACGGCGACAGTTCGTTCGCGTTTGCTGTCTACAAGCGTTTCCAGGAGCGGCTCGAGCAGTATCGCAAGTTCGCCGAGGAGACGCTGAAGAAGCCGATCGACTTTACCGCCGACGATTATTTGGAAGCCGACCGCCGCAAGCTGCCGCGGGCGGCCAACGACGCCGAACTTCTCAAATTGTGGAACCTCAAGCTCAAGAGCGACGTGCTCAATTACCGGCTGGTCAAGCGTTCGCTGGAGTTGGACGACAAGAACCGCAAGGAAAAAGAGAGCAAAAAGAACGATAAAACCGCCGAGACCGCCAAAAGCGACGACGAAGTCCGGGCGATCCGGGCGATGTGGGAGCGCAAGACGCCGGAAGAGAAGATCCTGCAGCGGCTGCGCGACCTCAAGAACGTCTATGACCAGCGCGACAAAATCGATATTCTGAGTTTGTATCTGATGGCGCTGGCGCAGTTGTACGGCCCGCATTCGGGGTATCTGCCGCCCAAGGCGGACGAGGATTTTGAGATCAATATGAGTCTGTCGTTGAGCGGGATCGGCGCGACGCTGACCAGCGACGACGGCTACATCCGGGTGGTCGAGCTGGTGCCGGGCGGTCCGGCCGCGCTGGACGGGCGGCTGCATCCGGAGGACCGGATCATCGCGGTGGCCCAGGAGAAGGGCGAGCCGGTCGACGTGATCGACATGTCGGTGGACAATGCGGTCAAGCTGATTCGCGGTCCGGCGGGGAGCAAGGTGACTTTGACCGTCTTGCCGGGCAAAAAGGGCCGCAATGCGGTGCCGGAGAATTTCACGATCACCCGCGCCAAGGTGATTTTGAAGGACAGCGAAGCGCAGAGCGAGATCAAGGAGCTGAGCCGCAAGGACGGTTCGAAGTTCAAGGTGGGGGTGATCTGGCTGCCGAGTTTTTACATGGACTTTGCGGCGGCGTTCCGGGGCGATCCGGATTTCAAGAGTTGCACCCGGGATGTCGAGAAGATTCTGACCGACTTCAAAAAGGATAAGGTGGACGCGGTGATCATGGACTTGCGCAACAACTCCGGCGGCAGTCTGCCGGAGGCGATCACGATGACCGGTCTTTTCATCAAGGCGGGTCCGGTGGTTCAGGTGCGGCAGTCCAACCGTTCGATCGAAGTCGAGCGCGACCAGGATGAGAAGGTGGTTTGGGATGGTCCGTTGATGTTGTTGACCAACAAGTTCTCGGCCTCGGCGGCGGAAATTTTCGCGGGGGCGATCAAGGATTACCGGCGGGGTTTGCTGGTCGGCGACTCGCGCACTTTCGGCAAGGGGACGGTGTTGACGATGCGGCCGCTGGAGCAGTTGCTGGGGTTGGTGAACCGGAAGTTCCCGGCGGGCTCGGTGCGGCTGGAGACGGCGATGTTTTTCCGGGTGAGCGGCGATTCGGTGCAGCAGCTGGGGATTGCGCCGGACATCAAGTTGCCGTCGATCACGGAGGAGCTGGAAGTCGGGGAGATGTTCAGTGACAATCATTTGCCGTGGGATTCGATTCCGAAGCAGTCGTATCGGATCTGGGATCGGACGGTGGATGGTAAAGTTGCGGACTTGAAGAAAAAGTCGGATGAGCGGATGGCGCAGAGTCCGGAGTACAAGAAGTTGAACGAGCAGATTTTGCGGATACGCAAGCAGCTGGCGAAGAAGACGGTTTCGCTCAATGAGGAAAAGCGTTGGAAGGAGTATCTGGCGGAGAAGGAGTTGCAGGACTCGCTGGATGACGACGAGAATCCGGCGCCGAAGCGGAGCGGGCGGAACAATCGCAATGACGGCCCGGATCCGGTGCTGGATGAAGCCGCGAACATCATGCTGGATTTTGCGGCGAAATAAAAAAGCGTCGCAGGCTCAAAAAGCGCGCAGCGCCAAAAAAAAGCGCGCAGCGCCAATCCCGCCCTCCGTCGC
>CAZRFG010000195.1:0-6718 GCA_964599205.1 uncultured Victivallaceae bacterium | reverse complement strand
GCCATGCGGTTGACTTCATCGTTGAGCGAGCCCGCGATGTGCGCCGACAAGTGGATGTTGGGAAGAGTGTAGAGTTCCGACCCCGCCACCGGCGGCTCAGGACTGGTCACGTCGAGCAGCGCGGTCAAGTCGGGACGCTTCTTGAACACCCGGATCATCGCCTCCTCGTCGACCTGGGCTCCGCGTCCGGTGTTGATGAACACCGCGCCCGGCCGCATCGACTCGAAATGCGCCTCGCCGATCACCTTGACGTTGTCGCTGCGGTTGGGCAGATGGTTGCTGACCACAAAGGCGGTGCGGAACGCCTCCTCGATCGACACCGTCCGGCGCTCCGGCCGCGACGGCACCAGCACCACGTTGAGGTTGTAGGGCTTGAGCAATTCGATCGTCTTCTGGGCGATCGCCCCGGCCCCGATCAGCGCCACGGTTTCACCGTAGTTGCCCGGTCCGGCGAAATTGGGGGGATTGCGGACGAACATCTCGGGCGCGGTGAGGTCGCGGCTGTTGCGGAAATACCCCTTCATGCCGAGGATGATCTGGGCCACGCAGAACTCCGCCACCGGAATCGCATTGGCCAGCCAGGCGCTGTAAAGTTCGACCCCGTGCGCCAGCAAAGGCCGGGCGAAGTGATCGGTCGCCCCCGCCCCGTAATAAACGCTCTTCAGCTTCGGCAGCGCGGCAAAGGTCGCTTCGTCGAACGACCATATCCCCCAGGTCGAAAAAATCGCCTCAATATCCGCCAGCGCCGCCGCATGCTCGGCGAAATTCGCCTGCGTGATCACCACCGGATAGAGATCGGTCAGCTCGGCCACCGTCTCACGCCGTCCGTGCGAATACACATAATCGATATTACCCGGATTGTTGGTAAAAAATGCTGCTTTCACTTTGCCCATCATGAACTCCTTTGTCGCTGCCTGGCTTGACGATAACATCAGTTCTATACAGTACCCCCAATCCTCCCGCTTTCAAGCCCTTGCTGCGATAAATTTATATTTTCCTTGATCACGGATTCCGAGCCGGGAGGTGGTGGACCGATCGCAAAGGGCAGCAGCCGGGCAAAACCGGAAACATCGGCGGCAAAGCCGTTGGAATGCAAAAAAAACGCGCCCTGCTTCCGGCACTCCGCGACAGCGGAGGGGAGCAAGGCGAAGCCGCAGTTCGGCCCTGACGGGCGGGGGCGGCCGGAGAGGAAGCCCCGGCCGGAGTTCCTCAAAGCGTCAAATTGCGAGCATGCGCTCGATCGGAAGGCGGGCGCGCTCGATCAAGTCGGCGGGGAGTTCCACTGCGGGAGAGAGGGTTTCGAGGGCGTCGGTGACGTTTTCGAGGGTGATTTTTTTCATATTGGGGCAATGGATGCGGGGCAGGAGTTCAAAGAATTCCTTGTCCGGGTTTTCCCGTTTCATGCGGTGGATGATGCCGTGTTCGGTACCGATCAGGAAGCGGCGGCACTTGGATTCGCGGACATAGCGCAGCATGCCGCCGGTGCTGAGGGCCTGGTCGGCGAGGGCGACCACGGCGGGGGAACACTCGGGGTGCACCAGCAGTTCGGCATCGGGATAGAGGAGGCGCATCGTTTTGACTTGATCGGGCAGTACCCGGTGATGGGTCGGGCAGTAACCGGGCCAGAGTTCGAGTTTGCGGCCGGTCAGGATGGCAATGTTGGCGCCGAGGTTCTGGTCGGGAAGGAAAAGGATGCGTTTGCCTTCCGGAATCGAGCGGATGACGCGTTCGGCGTTGCCGGAGGTACAGCAGATATCGACTTCGGCCTTGACCGCGGCGGTGGTGTTGACGTAGGCGACGATGACCGCGTCGGGGTTGGCGGCGCGCCAGGCGGCGACATCGGCGGCGGAGGCCATATCGGCCATCGGGCAACCGGCGTCGGGGGCGGGATGGATGACCAAGGATTCGGGCGACAGGATTTTGGCGGTTTCGGCCATAAAGGAGACGCCGCAGAAGACGATCACCGGGGCGTGGGCGGCTTTGGCTTTGATGCTGAGTTCGAGCGAGTCGCCGACGAAATCGGCGATATCCTGGACTTCGCCCTCGACGTAGTTGTGGGCCAGGATCAAAGCCTGATGTTTGCGGCGCAATTCGTCAATTCGTTCCACCATATTTCCCTCAAATCCCGGTTCCGCGCGAGGTTCCGATAAAGGTTGAACCGCTCTTCCGGCGGCGACTGTAGAGTGGCTATAAAATAGCACTCCGCTCCCGTTTTTCAAGGTTTCAGGCCTCTTTTCCGAGGTTGATTTGAAAACTCCGCCTCGAAGTGGTAGAGTAAGCCGGGATTCAAAGCATGGACAATAGCACGATTCCCGCGTTGCGAACCAAGCTAAGCTTTGCTCACCGAAAGAAAAGCATGTGATGAAGAAATTCGACCTGACTTTTTATCTTCTGCTGCTGTCCTGGGGACCGCTGCCGATCGTCCTTTTCGTCCTCTGGCCTCTTGAACACTCCTGGACTGCCTGGTCTGGGTCGCCGTTGTTTCAGGAATTTTTGGTGATCGAGCTCGAAGACTGGCTCTTGCGAATCAGCTGGGGGTTCTGCTTCCTGTCCTTCTTTTTCGCGTGGTTCATGGCGTTCCGCCGCAAAGACACGGTTGCGGTGAGGGTCACCGGAGTGATCATTTTTCTGGTGGCAACCATCCTCTGGTTCGGCTCCGCCATTCCGGCCTTCGGCAAAGCCCGCGAACATGCCAGAAGAACATCCTGCGGCAGCAACCTCAGACAGATTTATCTGTCGTTTCAGCAATACGCCGAAAACAGCCAGGGAAATTTGCCTCCGGAGCTTCAAACCCTCGTCAAAAGCGAATACCTGACCGATCCCGGCATCTATCGCTGTCCCAGCTACTGGAAAGACAATGGGTTCACCGACTACCTCTACTTCGGCGCGGGGCGCAAGTTGAGTGAAAAGCCGCCGTTCATTCTGATCGAAGACCTTCCCGACAACCATCCGGGAACGTTCCGCAACCGTCTCTATTCCAATGGGAAAATTGAAAATGGTTATCCGGGAGTTGCCGCGAAATGAAGAAAAAAGGCTGGACATTTTATCTCCTTTTGCTGTGCTACATACCGTGGCCGGTGGTGATATTCATCCTCCTGCCGATTGCAAATTCCAGATATCACATAATTGGCAATCCGCCGCTCCAGGAGTACGCGGTACAGCTTGATTACTGGCTCCCTGCGGTCGGCAGGAGCTTCTTTTTGCTGTCTTTTTTGGCGTTATTGCTTATGCTGCTGCTGCGCAAAATCGCTTCTCCGTCGTGGGGTAGCGCATCTCTGCTCTTTTTGTTGGCGGCGTTTCTCTGGGGCTTCGCGATTCCGCCGTCCGGCAAAGCATACGAACAAGGCAGAAGAATATCCTGCTACTGCAACCTCAGACAGATTTATCTGTCGCTTCAGCAATACGCAGAAGACAATCAGGGTGATTTCCCGTCGGAGCTTGAAACCCTCGTCAAAAGCGAATACCTGACCCATCCCGGCGTCTATCGTTGCCCCAGCGACTGGAAAGACAAAGGTTTCACCAACTACCTCTACTCCGGCGCGGGGCGCAAGTTGAGTGAAAAGCCGCCGTTTCCCCTGCTCGAAGACCTCCCCGACAACCATCCGGGAACGTTCCGCAACCGCCTCTATTCCAATGGAAAAATTGAAAATTGTTATCCGGGAGTTGCCACGAAATGAAGAAAAAAGACTGGACATTTTATCTCCTTTTGCTCTGCTACATACCTTGGCCGGTGGTGATGTTCATTCTCTGCCCGCTTGCACGATCCGAACCCATGTTGGGAGTTCCGCCGTCTTTTTCGGAATTTTCAATAGTTCACATGGAAAGCTGGATCATCTTGATCAGCTTAAGTTTGAGCCTGCTATCGCTTCTATCATCATTACTCATGCTGCTGCTGCGCAAAAAAGCGACTGCTTCGTGGGGATTTGCATCTATGTTTTTCCTGGCGGCGGCATTTCTCTGGCTCTTTCCGCTTCCGCCCTTCGGCAGCGCGCGCGAATCTTCTCGCAGAATCTGTTGTGCCAGCTATCTCAAACAGATTTATCTGTCGCTTCAGCAATACGCAGAAGACAATCAGGGTGATTTCCCGTCGGAGCTTGAAACCCTCGTCAAAAGCGAATACCTGACCCATCCCGGCGTCTATCGTTGCCCCAGCGACTGGAAAGACAAAGGTTTCACCAACTACCTCTACTCCGGCGCGGGGCGCAAGTTGAGTGAAAAGCCGCCGTTTCCCCTGCTCGAAGACCTCCCCGACAACCATCCGGGAACGTTCCGCAACCGGCTCACCTCCGACGGCGTCATCCGCAATATCGGGAAATAAAAAACCGGCGCTCCCCGCGGGGAACGCCGGTCGTTTCGGCGAAAAGCTTACTGCGCCGAACGCACCGTGATCTGCGGTTTGTCCGGAATGAAGCCGTGGGTCGAGCCCTGATAGTAGTTGATCTTTTTGGGCGCCTTGAGGTTGTTGTAGAGAATCGCCACGCCGGAGGGGGGACAGGTGTAGTCGCCGAGGCCGGCGCGGGTGATTTCGACCGGGCACTTGATCCGTTTGGCATGGTTGATGCAGTCGTAGTAATCGAGCGAACGCGTATACGGAATCCGCCATCCGGCTTCCATCCGGCCCGCAGTGCCGCCCGCGTAGTCGCAGCCCCACGGAATGCCCGGCTGGGCCAGCGTCACGTCGGGATCAAGCGCCGCCGCCCAGACCGTCTGCAATCCGCCCTGGCTGCCGCCGGCGGCAACGAGGTCTTTGCCGTTCCACTGCGGCAGGCTCTTCAGGAATTCCAGCGAACGCAGCACCCGGAGCGCCATCCCGTTGAAGTAGGCGTTTTCCGGATTTTCATTCTGCTTGGGGTCAAACGCGTACTGCTGACCGTTCGACTTGATCGACTCGGCGAAATCGGTGTAGTAACGGTCGTTCTGATTGAGCTCGAACCCGTGGGCATTGACGTGAAAGGTGATCGCCTTGGGATCGGTCCAGGTCGGCGGAACCTGTTTGTAGACGCCGTAGCCCTGATAGAATGCCTTGGCGGGAAGCGACTTGTCGGCGGCTCCGGTCGGCACCACGAGATATCCGGTCACCGGACGCGGGCCGGGACAGGGAATGGCGACTTCGTAGACGTCGCAGTTGGCGATTTTGCTCTCGATTTTCTTCATTTCCGGCTTCAGCGGCACGGTGGCGAGCTTGGCCTTCTGCTTGGTCCAAAAGGCGTCGAAGTCCTCGGGTTCGGCGATCCCGGCGAGCTTTTCGGGTTCGACCCCGGCGCCGCCGTCAAAGAAAATCTTGTCGACTTTTTTGTTGGGATAGGTCTTGCGCAATTCCCGCCCGGCGGGATCGCAGAGCGTCGCCAGCACCCGGACGAAGCCGGGGCGGTCGAGGCTGGTCTTGACCGTGAAAGGCCCCGCCGCCAGCGGCGACTTGCCGGAGAGGGTCTTGCCGTCGTCGCCGCTCCGGGTCCAGTTTATCACATAGCCGTCGAGGGTGGCCTGCTGGTTCTGGAGATCGGGGGTGATGGTGAAGACGATCTCGTCGCCGGGTTTGTAGCTCACCGGGTCCTTGTCGGTCACGCCGGTGAGCGAGACCTTCTGGGCGTCGAGTCCAGTGAAGGCCTTGAGCTGGTAGTTGTCAAAGGTGCCGACCACGTAGAGCTCGGCTTTGGCATAACGATTGCCGCTGGAGCTGAAAGTCCAGTCGGGATTCTGCTTGGGATCGGTGGCGGCCGCGGGGTTGTTGCCGATGCCGAGGTCGCAGCCGGCGCCGCCGGTGAATTTGTTGAAGGCGAAAACGGTCTGGGCTTTGGCGAAGTTGTGCACCTGCATCGAGCCGTAATTGCCGGTGGGATTGAGCTTGTCACCGAAGTCGAAGCTCTTGTCGGAAGCGCCGGGAATTTTGGGATCGTTGCCGGGGCCGTAGTTGGTGGCCCAGAATTCGAGGTTGCCGCGTTCAAATTTGCCTTTTTCGAGGCCGTCGACGTTGCCGGCGACTTCAAGGTTGTTGACGTAGAGCTGGAAAGGCTTGCCGCCCTCGGCCGGGACGGATACTTCGGCGGGAGTCTTGGCAAAGGCGTCCATCGAGGTGAAAACCCACGATTCCTTGCCGTCCTTGGCGGTCAGTTTGAGGAGATAGCCGACCCGCTTGAGGTCGCCGGCGATGCGCATCGTGTTGTCGACTTCGTACCCCTGCTGATTCCAGGTCAGGGGGTTCAATTTGGCGATCAGCTGATAATCTTTCGCTTCCGGCGCCAGTTTGGTCAGTTCCGGCACTTCCGCCCCGAGAGTCAGCGCCGAAAAGGCGGCCGCCGACCACAGCCATGCTTGCAAACTCATTCCTCAACCTCCGTATTAGTGGGAAATTACCCTAAAATAACACGGATGATTCCAAAAAACAATCTGCTTCCCGGTTTTTCGGACAAAAAAAAGAGAAAGCCGGATAAGGGCTTTCTCTTTCGGAAGTTCGAAAAAGAATTATTTCTTTTCGAAGAGGCTGCGGATTTCGCGGCCGATGATTTCGACCGGATGCTTGCCGAGGGCTTCGCGTTTGGCCTTGAGCACCGGGGCGCCGTTGCGGGCTTCGGCGATCCAGTTCTTGGCGAATTCGCCGGACTCGATGCGGCGGAGCGATTCCTTCATCCGGGTCTTGACGTCGGCCGGGAGGATGAAGGGGCCGTTGTAGTATTCGCCCCATTCGGCGGTGTTGGAGATGACTTCGTTCATCTTCTGG
>CAZRFG010000194.1:3091-6760 GCA_964599205.1 uncultured Victivallaceae bacterium | reverse complement strand
GATCCGGTCTTTCACGCCATGGTCGTCCTCGCCTGCCTGATCCTCGGCGCGATCACGCTCCTGATCGCCGCCGTACAAATGTGGTTCGCGCGCGGGTGACCATAATGCACGAAGCTGGTTGGGGAAAGCCGCTTGGAGCCGGGCGATGCTTCAATCATCCCTTTCGGGATTATTTTTTGATTCTGGTTTGATTTTATCACCGTTCGGGTATATTTTTATAGTAAATAGTATAAAATATAACCGTTCGGGTATAAAATTATACTGGAACGCTATAAAATATAACCGTTCGGGTATAAAAATGGATAAGCCAATCGCGGAATTTGTGCGCCGGCAACGCAAGGCGCTCAAGATGACTCAGCAAGACCTCGCCGACCGGGCCGGGGTCGGCATCCGCTTCATCCGCGAACTGGAGGGCGGCAAGCCGACGCTTCGCATGGACAAGGTCAATATTGTCCTCGACCTCTTCGGCCACACCCTGGCCCCCGTCAGCTATCAGGACGCGAAGGAATAAAACATGGCACGCAAAGCGGAAGTTTTCCTCTATAACCGCCTCGCCGGAATCCTGACCGAAGACGAAACCGGCTACACGTTTCAATACCTCGACGCTTATCTGCAAAGTGCAAATCCCGTTCCCGTCAGCCGTCTTCTGCCGCTGCGGAGCGCGAGCTTCCACGACCGGACGCTGTTTCCCTTTTTCGACGGTCTGATTCCGGAAGGCTGGCTGCTTGAAATCGCCGAGCAGAACTGGAAACTCAATTCCAATGACCGCATGGGCATGTTGCTGGCCTGCTGCCGCGACTGCATCGGCGCGGCAAGTATCCGGGAGGTGACACCATGAACCGCTGTCTGATTTGCGGGCTGTCGCTTGATGACAATGAAGCGATTTATCATGCCAAATGTGCGAAAGCCCTGTTCCACGCAAGCCCGCCGCCGGTTTTCAATTACACGCAGGACGAACTCAACGAACTGGCAAAATCCATTATCCGGCAACGAATCAGCGTTCCCGGCGTCCAGCCCAAATTGTCGCTGCATCTGGAAAAAGGCGCTCCGGAAACGCAAAGCCGCCTGACCCTGGTCGGGATGGAGGGCGATTATATCCTGAAGCCTCAAACGCCACAATGGCGGCATCTGCCGGAAGCGGAGCATTTCGCAATGACGTTCGCGCGGCTTTGCAAAATCGCCACCGCCGACTTCGGCCTGATCCCGCTGCAATCCGGCGAGCTCGCCTATATCACCCGGCGCATGGACCGCACCGGGAACGGCCTGCTTCACATGGAAGACTTCTGCCAGCTCACCAATAAGCCGACCAGTCAGAAGTACAACGGCTCGATGGAACAAGTCGGCAAGGCGCTCCGTGAATTCTCCAACTTCCCCGGCCTCGACGCGGTGCGCCTTTACGAACTGACGCTGTTCTGCTTTCTCATCGGCAATTCCGATATGCACCTCAAAAATTTCTCCCTGATCCGCCGGGAGAACGGGGAATATGCGCTGAGCCCGGCCTACGACCTGCTTCCGGTCAATCTCCTCCTGCCGGCCGATCGCGAAGAACTTGCACTCTCCCTGTGCGGCAAGAAGACCAATCTGAAAAAAAACGACTTCATCCGCTTCGCCGAGCACCTTGGGCTGACCCCCGCCCAGCAGGAGAAAACCACGGCAAAGCTGCTCCGCAATACGACAAAAAATCTCCCGGAAGCGCTCTCGCGCTCCTTCCTGCCGCCGCAAATGCAAACGGAGATCGCCGATCTGTGCCAAACCCGCCAGGCCCGGCTTGCCTGACCGGTCCCGATGATGACTTGATCGCCGGCCTTTCCCAAGCCGCGTAAAATCGGGGGGAATTCCGGGATGTGCCCGGCAAAAGAAATGATGACTCGATCTTTGCGGACTGACGATTGCGTGGCAGATCGCCTTGGCACAGGCCGGGACGGCGAATTCGCGGGAGAGAGCGGGTGCGGACGGGGTGTTTCGGCGGACTCGGCAGACGGTCGTAAAATGGGGCGGGAAACGGGCTCTTTTCATTTTGACGGTTCCCTTCGCCTTGCAAAAAGTCCGGAAGGAATGTATCTTCTTTGGGCAACAGCGGCGGCGTAAAGTCGCCCGCGTCCTTTCTTCGCAGGGCTAGAAACGCGAACGGAATTCCGGAAAGACTATGATCAGAAAAGCGACCATCGACGATTTAGCGAGATTGACCGAAATTTATAATCAGGCGATCGAGAGCAGGAGCGCCACCGCCGATATCGAGCCCCTGACGGCGGAGCAGCGCAAGCCCTGGCTGGAGGAACACCTCACGCTTCGGACTCCCGCTCACGTTTTCACCGCCGACGGGCAAGTCGTCGGATATTGCACGCTCTCGGCATACCGCGCCGGCCGCAAAGGACTCGAAAGCGTGGCGGAAGTCAGCTACTATATCGACCGCCGTTATCATCGCAGAGGGATCGGCAGCCTCTTGCTGGCGCACGCCATCCACGAGGCGAAAAAACTCGGATACCGGAATTTACTGGCGATTTTGCTGAGCTGCAATGCCGGAAGCATCGCACTGCTGGAAAAACACGGGTTCAGGCATTGGGGCACCTTGCCCGGCCTCGTCCGCATCGACGACCGGGTCTACGACCATTTGTATTACGGGCTCAATCTTCAGCCCTGAAGCGACGCCCCGCCCCGCGACCGTTGGGCATCGCCCATCCCCCCGAGCCGGCCAGGCCGTCCGCCCCCCCGCCAAAGACTTCGTTGTTTCCCGGCCGCGGAGCCATCTCCGGCGTTCGGGGAGCGCTGATGTTCGCCGACGCTTATTTCTCGTTTTTTTTCGGTTTTTGGTGCCGGAAGTATTGTTTTTTTATTTTTTTTCTGCTATAATTGACCTCATCCGCAAAATATGACGAAATTTATCACGGCGGAATCAAAGGAGGAAAGCATTATGAAAGGCCATCCCCGATCGCGCTTTACCCTGATCGAACTTCTGGTGGTGATCGCCATTATCGCCATCCTCGCCTCGATGCTGCTGCCCGCCCTCAACAAGGCCCGCGGCAAAGCCCGCGAAATCCAATGCGTCAGCCAGAATAAACAAATTTCGCTCGCCATGCTGATGTATGTCAATGAATCGCAGGACTTCTTTCCCACCTACAGCCAGACCATCGGCACCGCCGGCATCCGCTGGGTCGACCGCCTGATCTACACCCGCAACATCACCGTCGGCAAAAATCTCTGCTGCCCGCTGATCGCCGAATACGCCTACGGTTCAAGCGCCGAGCCCTTCAGCAGCGTGATCACCCGCTACGTCCGCAACTTCAACTTCGACGATCTTTCCAAAAATACCACCGTCCCCAAAGACTACATCGCCTACGGCTACAACTGGCGCTATCTAGGCTACTCCACCACCCCCGCCAAAGCCGGCAAAGTCAAAAAGCCCGCCGCCACCATCCTCACCACCGAAACCATCTACAAACCCAACATGCTGACCGACGGTCGCGGCATCTATTACGCCGACCGCCTCTCCAACCACGCCAGCAGCGGCGTCTACCCCCGCCACGGCAAAAACCTGGTGGTCAGCTGGGTCGATGGCCATGCCACCAATCAGGGCGTCATCGGCCAGCCGCTCAACTCCGACACCACCGAGTTTGAAAACAAAGTCTACAGCGTCTACCCCTTCCAGAAAGGCAGCACCATCGGCGATCC
>CAZRFG010000194.1:0-2991 GCA_964599205.1 uncultured Victivallaceae bacterium | reverse complement strand
CGGACGCTTCGCACTTGATTTTCGGCAAAGCGGCATGTATATTGCCACTTGGAATTTTTTCGAAAGGGGCTCATGAACCGCCGTTTGACTGCCAGTCTTGAGGACTACATCGAGGCGATCGCCGAATTGATCGCCGTGGAAGGGCACGCCCACACCAAGGACATCGCCGACAAGCTCAAAGTCAAGATGCCCTCGGTCACCGGCGCGCTGCGCCAGCTCGCGGCGCTGGATTACATCGTCTACAACACCCACTGTCCGGTCGAGCTGACCCCGGCCGGCCAGACCTGCGCCGACAAGGTGATCCACCGCCACCGTGTGCTCAAAAAGTTCTTCTCCGAAGTGCTCGGCCTCCCCGCCGACCGCGCGTCGGCGACCGCCTGCAAGCTCGAACATGACATTGACGAAGAGGCGATCGAGCGCTTTATCATTTTCTCCGAAGCGATCGCCGGACGAAGCGACGCCCGTTCGCTCCAGACCTTCCTCACCGAGGCGATGGCCAATCTCGCCGATCCGGATTACCGGCGGCTGTGCGTGCTGAGCGACCTCGCACCCGGCGAAAGCGCGGTGATCGAGCGCTGGGGCCGCAATCTCTGCGAACCCGAAAAAATCGGAGCCGCGCCCGGTGACGTGATCCGCCTCGAATCGGTCGCCCTCGACCGCAGCGCCCGGGACTTCCTGGTCGGCGGCAAGCGGCTCCGGCTCACCCCGGAAGAAGCTGAAAATATCTGGGTCAAAAAAACGGAATAATCAATCGATGAATCGGGTTTTCCAGGAATTTCTGATGCGGAGTTGCACGCTTCTCTTGTGTGCAACCTTTTTGCTGTCCGGAATTCTCCACGACCGCGTGCACCACACCGGGAGCGGCGGCGCGCCCGCGACCAAAGCGTCCGAGGCCGGGATCATTTCCGCCGCCCATGCTTCCGGCGCGATCGCCGACCACAACGGCGGCGAATTCTGCCCGATTTGCGCCGGTTTGCTCCAATTCTTCCTTGCCGACGGGCAAGTGGATGTACCGCTCACCTTTGCCACGGCGGAAGAACCCGTCTGCGTTTGCGGAATTGCCCCTTCCGCGACGCCGTTCTTCCACCAGCCCCGCGCGCCTCCCGCATTTTCGTGTTAACCCGATGATCGCGACGTTCCGACCGGAAATCTCCGGCCGGAGCGTTCATCCGTCTCATCCCGATCCACAAAAACACGAAAAATTAATCATGAAGAAATACCATTTTACGCTCATCGAGCTTTTGGTGGTGATTGCCATCATCGCCATCCTGGCCGGACTGCTGCTGCCGTCGCTCAACAAAGCGCGCAACAAAGCCCGTTCGGTCCAGTGCGTCAACAACCTCAAACAGTGCGGACTCGCCCTCAATTCCTATTGCGACAATTGGAGCGGCGTCTACCCGGTCGTCCACGGCGGCGATTACTCCAACGTGGTGGAACTCGATCCCGAACCGACTTGGTACGGGTATCTGGACCAATACGGCCTTGAGCCCAAACATCTGCGCTGTTCGTCCGACCCGGCGACCAAGTCCGGCTTCAAGGAGGATTCCGGCTGCGAGGGCTACGGCAACATCCCGGATCACGATCCGGCCTGGAATCCGACGACCGACTGGTGGCAGGCCCGGCAGAGCTACATGATCAACGCGATGACCACGTTCAACAAAAAACGCGATCTGCTGCGGAACTCGAGCTACTACATCATCATCGCCGAACGCGGCGGCGACCAGGCGGGCACCGATGCCAACTCGCTCTATCACCAGTGTTACCACGCCATGGGCGCGATCCCGGATTGGGAAACCCATATCGAGAAGAAGCGCCACGACGACGCCTCCAACTATCTCTACGCCGATGGTCACGCCGGCACCCGCCGCTTCGAGGAAACGATCGGGGGCCGCAGCAACAATACCGCCGACCGCCAGGCCAACCGCCACTTCATCAAGGAGTGGGGCGGCGACCAGTATTATTCCGTCGAATGACTCTCGACCCCGCGCCGGCAATCCGGCGCGGGGTCCACTCTCTCCACTCTCTCCACTCCCCCTTGCGACTGACTCGATACGGCAATACAGGTGGGGGAGCACTCTCCGCATCGATACTCCCGGACCCGGCGTGCCGCGGGCGGGTCAAGCGCGGTATCGACGTGCCACGCCCCGCATAAAGCACGGACGTGAGGAGATTTTTCCGCAAAAAAGCGGAGAAATCCCCGAACCTTTGGAGTAGGGGGTCGAGAGGGGGCAAACCTTTCCTAAAGGTTTGCCCCCCGGTCCTCCATAAAAAAAAGGAATCGGCGGCAAAGCCGCCAGGGGTGCAGGGCCAGTGGTCCTACCGGGGGGTAGCAGGGGGCGAGGAGCCCCCGGACCGTCAGGATTGCTCCAATTCAAGGTGACGGATAAGTGACGGCAAAGTGACGGATACTTTTTTACGGCTTGCAAGTGATTGCGGTAAAATCAGTTTTGATACCTGACGAGAACAGGATCGGGTTGCCGGATTGGATGGCGTCGGGGGAAGTGACGGGGATGGTGATGGTGGCGAGGGGGGTATGGTCGGGGGTGGAGAGTTGGGCGGTGAGCTCTTTATCGCCGGATTTCAACGTGAGCAAATAGGTCTGCCCGTACTGCCAGTTGAAATTGGCGCGGTATTCGCCGGGCTTGATGCCGTCAACGGCGCCCCAGCGGTTGTTTTTGCGTTGTTTGAATTCGAGAAAGTGGCGGCCGCCGCTGGCGGCGGGGGATTCGCAGAAGGAGAGCAGGAACTGGTTTTCGGAATTCCGGTGGATGCCGATACCGGTGCTTTTCCAGGCGGTTTCGCCGAGGGTGGGCTCGAGCGGGGTGATCCGACAGGAGAAGCTGAAGCCGGGGTCGAGCTTGCGGTCGAGGAGGATGCGGTCGGCGGAGGGCTGGGCGGCGGAGCCGAGGGAAACGACGGTATCGGCTTTGACGGCGGCGGCGGCGACCGGGAGCAGGCGGACGCGGTAGGTGAGTTTGCCGTCGGCGGGGG
>CAZRFG010000193.1:0-6776 GCA_964599205.1 uncultured Victivallaceae bacterium | reverse complement strand
TTCGTTTTGAGGCGGATTGCTTTGCGCAAGCCGGCAATTTGATGGCAAAAATAGTAGATCCGCCATCCTCTCTCCGGTAAATGGTTCCGATGTCGATTTTGATTTTTTGATCGCCATACTTCCTTTTCCCTTCTGTAAAGGAGCCGGAACAGCCCAATATAGCCGGTTTTTGCGAAAGGAAGATTCCGAAACAATACTAAATGGCGCCTTGGGCGCATTTTTGAGCTTAAAATGGTGGAGGTGAGGGGAGTTGAACCCCTGTGCCGATGAAGCGCAATGATGACGTCTACATGCTTATTTTGTCATTGATTTTTATCGTCCTCCCGCGAAGCCGGCAAACAGGCCTGCATTCGGACTATTCATTCCTGAAATCTCACCTTGAACCGAATGTCGTTGTTCAAAGCCAGAACGCTGAATGACGTCGCAATACCTTAGCATCCCTCAGGCAAAGCAACGTGGTTGCGGATTAGGCAGCCAGGGCAAACTCTTCGTTCGCAGTTATCGTTTTAATCGGTGATTTACGAGGCCAACGATCATCCTCGGCATGCAATCAACACCTAACTTGACCGGTCGAATCCGGAACACCCCCATCAGGCAAAGGGTAATATAGCACCGTCACGCCGGATTGCAAGTCAGCGATGGACTTTTCGCAGATGAGTGGGAGCAATGCCCAGTTCTTCGCGGTACTTCGCCACCGTCCGGCGGGCCACGGTCAGGCCGTTCTGCGACAAGAGCTCGGCAATCCGGGCGTCCGAGAGCGGCCGGCGGCCGTCCTCGTCCTCGACCAGCAGCCGGATCTGCTCCTTGACCGAACGGCTGGATACGTTCTCCCCGCCCGCATTGGCGTAGCCCGCCGAGAAGAAATAACGCAGCTCAAAAACCCCGCGCGGGGTACGCACGTATTTACCCGCAATCGCCCGGCTGACCGTGGTTTCGTGCAACTCCAGCCGCTCCGCCGCCTGGCGCATGGTCATCGGCCGCAGATACTCGACCCCCTTCTCCAAAAAGTCGTGCTGGTAATCGGCGATCACCGCGCCGATCCGGCGGATCGTGCTTTCGCGCATTTCGAGGCTCCGCATCACTTCGCGCGCCGCGCTGATTTTTTCGCGGACGTACTGGCGATCCTCGGCCGACAGCGAGGGGTCCTCGGCCATCTGCATATAACGCTCCGAAATATAGAGCTTCGGCAACCGGCAGCCGGGTTTGACGATAAAATGGTCGCCGGAGCGGACGATTTCAAGCTCCACCGCGACGAAAGTCGCCCGCGACGGCGCCAGCACCGAGCCGGGATAGGGATTGAGTTTGCGCAATTCGCCGAGCAGGTGGTCGAGTTCGTCGAGGGTGATGTTCATCGACCTCGCCACCTGTGGCAGGCGGTTGCGCTCGATCGCGTCGAGATGGTGGTCGATCAAGTCGAAAAGCCGCTGATCTTTTTCGCCGCGCCGCTCAAGCTGGATGCGCAAGCACTCGCCCGGCGTGGTCGCGCCGACGCCGGGCGGGTCAAAGGATTGCACCAGTTTGATCGCCGCCATCACCTCCGGCAGCTCGGCGTCGGCCGCCATCGCCAGATCGGCGGGAGGGGTGCGCAAATAGCCGGAATCGTCGATACAGCCGATCACCAGTTCGGCGATCCGGCGGAGCTTCCAGTCGGCGTCGGCCAGATGGAGTTCGTCATAAAGCTGTTCGTGAAGCGTGCGTTCGCTGGCGAGCGAGTTGAAAAAGTGCTCGCGCCCTTCCCCGTGGTCATCAGGGCCGGAGCTTTCCGGCGGCAACGGCAATTCGTCGTGCCACTCCTCCGGCGGCGGCGTATTGTCGAAATCCTCTTCGTTTTCGCCGCGTTCGGGCCGCTCGACGGTGCTCAAGATGTCGCCCACCGGCAACTCCATCTCGGAGGGCTCGAGCTCCAAAACCGGATTGGCGGCAAGAATTTGCGACAGCTGCTCCTGAAGTTCCAGAACCGGTGCGTGGAGAAGCTCAAGCGACTGGAGCTGTCGCGCCGAAAGCGTCTGCTCCTGCCGCAAGGTTTGGTTCTGTGACAGGGAATTTTCCAAAATCGCTCTTTTCTTTGCTTTGTGATTTGCTTTATACGCAAATAGAATTTAAATTTAAACCGGGATTTTTCCAGTATCTTTTCCGATAAGTTTTGAAAAAAGTCACTGTTTTTGCAGAATTATGAGTTCTTTTGTCCAATTGTTCGCGCTCGGCAGCGGCAGCCGGGGTAACGCGTTCGCCTTTCACTACCGCAATTCGACGATTCTGGTGGACGCCGGATTTTCGCGCCGGGAGCTCTTTTCCCGGATGCAGGAGTGCCGGCTGGCCCCGGCTCAGTTGACGGCGGTCCTGCTGACCCATGAACACGATGACCATGTCAAGGGCTGCCGGGTGCTCTGCAACGAGCTCGACATTCCGCTGTACGCCACCGGCATCACCGCCGACCGGCTGCGGCGGCAGGGGAACAAACTCCCCGACCGGGTGGTCGAATTCGAGCCGGGAGGGAGTTTCGAAGTCGGGCCGTTCGCGGTTTCGCCGTTTTCGGTGCCGCACGACGCGGTCGATCCGGTCGGATTCTCGATCGAGGCGGGTCCGGTCCGGATCGGCATCGCGACCGACCTCGGGCGGGTCAATCCGATGGTTGCCAACCGTTTGCGCAACGCCGACGCGCTGATCCTCGAGAGCAATTACGACGATCAGATGCTGATGGCTTCGGAACGGCAGATTCACCTCAAGCGGCGGATTCGCGGCCAGTTCGGCCACATGAACAACCTCGACGCCGCCGCCTCGCTGGCGGAGCTGGTCGGCCCCCGGACCCGGACAGTTTACTTCGTCCACGTCAGCAGCGAGTGCAACACCTATGAGCTCGCCGAGGGCACCGGGCGCTCGGCGCTCGACGCGCTCGGGCGGCGCGACATCCATTTCGCGGTGGTCCGCCAGGACCGGCCGCTGCCGCAGCATACGCTTCACGAAACCGGAGTGGCGTCGGCATGAAAAAGACCATTGAGGAAGCACCGATCAAGCTCTTCTGCCGCAGTTGCGCCCAGAAAGTCGACGTCAGCGAACTCAAACCGTTCAGTTTGATCCCCTGCCCCAACTGCGGGACCACGCTGCGGGTGCCGAAACGCTTCGACCGCTATCTCTTGGAAAAACTCTGCGGCATCGGCGGCATGTCCAAGGTCTACCGGGCGATCGACCCCGACCTCGCCCGCCGGGTGGCGGTCAAAATCCTCAACAGCGAATTCACCGCCGAATACCACGGCTGCGAGCAGTTCATCTACGAAGCCAAACTGGTCGCCCGGATCAGCCACCCCGGAGTGATTCCGATTTACGACTGCGGGGTTTACGACGAACAACCGTTCCTGGTGATGCGTTACATGGAGCGCGGCAGCCTCGAAGCGATGCTGAAATCCCAGACCATGCCGGACGTCTCGGTGGTCTGCGCCTGGCTCACCACCATCACCGAGGGACTGGCGGCGGCGCTCAAGCTCGATATCATCCATCACGACATCAAGCCCGGCAACATCCTGATCGCCGACACCGGCGAAGCGGGGCTGGGCGACTTCGACCTCGCCGACGTCCGCGATTCGGTGGAGTCGTTCCTCACCGCCACCGGCTGGGCCAGCCCGGCCTACGTCAGTCCGGAGCGACTGACCGACGGGCACGAGGATTTTCAGGGCGATATTTTCAGCCTCGGGGTGACCGCCTATGAACTGGTGACCGGGCAGCTGCCCTTTGACACCCAGGGCGAGACCGAGGATCTGGTGAAGCGGCGGCGGCATCCATTTTATACCGAGGCCCATTTGCTCAACCCGGCGATCAGTCCGCGTTTTTCGGATCTGCTCAACCGGATGATGAGTTTCGACCCCGCCAAGCGGCCGCTCTACCCCGAAATCATCGATATTTTCTCCCGCGAGTCCAAGGGCACCCGGGAGACCATGCTGACCCGGCTCAAACGCTTTTTCCGGCTCGGCTGACCGCCTCACGCCACGCGGCGACGAGGTCGGAAGGCGGCGCCGAAAATTGACTCCAGTCGGGCTCGGCAAGTCCGCAACGCGCCGCCTTGCCGACCCCGAGCCGGTGATAAGGCAGAAAATCAACGCCCTCGACGCCCGGCAATGTCCTCTGCGACAACACCAGCTCCAGCAATTCCGGCTTGAGGTTCCCGCCCGCGACCAGCGGCACCCGGAGCACGATCCGCTCCCCGGCCGCCGACAACGCGTGCAAATTCCCCAGAATCAAATCAAAATCCCCGCCGACCAGCTCCCGATAGTCCCCCGGCGCGGCTTTGAGGTCAAAGAGCCAGAGGACGCCAAGCCCGGCGAAGCGCGCCGCCAACTCGGCCGGCCACGCCCCCGAGGTTTCCACCGCGCTCGCGATGCCGCGCGCCGCGGCCTCCCGGATCAAAGCTTCGGCGAAGTCGCTCTGGGCCAGCGGCTCGCCGCCCGACAGCGTCATCCCGCCGCCCGAGTGTTCGTAGTAAAAACGGTCTTTCTCAACTTCGGCGAGCACTTCGGATACAGTGCGAAGTTTGCCGTAGACCGTCAACGCCCCCCCCGGACACTCCGCTTCGCAACGCCCGCAACCGGTGCAAGCATGGCGGCAAGCGAGCTTGTCACAGCGGCCGCAGTTGAGACACCACTCTTGCCGCCGCCCGACGAAGGGGGCGAAAGGGCGCGACTCGGGATTGTGGCACCAGCGGCAAGCGAGCGGACAGCCCTGGAGGAAAACCGTCGTCCGGATGCCGGGGCCGTCGCCGGGACAGCCGCGCTGGAGATTGAAAATCCGGCCGGAAATTTCATTCACCGCCATGGGCATGCCTCCCGGCGATATCCAGCTGAACCGCCGGATCGAGGGTGGTGAAAAAGGCCGAAAAGCCGCTCACCCGGACGATCAAATCGCCGTACTCCTCGGGATGCCTGATCGCCTCGGCAAGCACCCGGTCGGAGGTGACGTTGAACTGCATTTCGTGGCCGCCCCCGGCGACAAACCGGCGCAGCAACAGTGCGAGGTAGCGGCTCCCCGCCGGATCGGCGAACATCTCCGGACGGAAGCGCATATTGACCACGGTGCAATTCTGAACCGCGTAATCCGGCGAAACGATCGAGTTGACGAAAGCGGTCGGGCCGTTGCGGTCACGCCCGGAAGACGGCGAGGCGGCGTCGGAGAGCGGCTGCCCGGCGTGGCGGCCGTCGGGCGTGGCGGCGGTCTCGGCCCCGGCCGGAATGTTGGCGATATTGGAGGCCATGCAGCTCTGGAGGAAACCTCCGTCGAGTGTCCGCAGATCGGCGCAGATGGTGCCGCAGAGCTCGACTACCGCGGCGGCGAGCCGGTTGGTAAGAATGTCGTCGTTGCCGTACTTGGGGGCGCAATGGAGGAGGGTCAAGCGCAGCTCTTCGGTTCCGGCGAAGTCGTTCCGCAACGCGTCGACGAGTTCGGCGCGGCCGATCCGATTTTCCTCAAAGACCAGTTTTTTGACCGCCGCCAGGCTGTCGACCAGGGTGCCGAGCCCCATCATCCCGATGCCGTGGAGGCGCGGGAATTCGGCCCCGCCGGCATTGACGTCGAGCCCGCGCCCGATGCAGTCGCACGTCAGCGCCGAGAGCAGCGGATCGGGATAACGCTCCGCCGGATGCGCGGCAAGATCGCGATTGTACTCGTCGCGGTATTGCTCAAGCCCCCGGCGGACGCCGGTGCGGAACGCCGCCCACAGCTCATCGTAAGTGGCGAACTCCGCCAGGCGGTCGATGGTCGCGGTGAAGATCAAGGGCAGATTGAACCTGCCGTCGCTCCAGGCGACTTGCCGCCCCGGCACCACGCATTCGACGCAGCCGACCAGTGCGTAATCGCGCGCCGCCTCGAGGCCGATGCCGAGGCGGTGGAGCATATTGACATTAACTTCATCGTTGAAAACCGCCGGAAAGCCGATGCCGCTTTTGATCAATTCCACACAGGCGGCGAGAAAAGCGTCCGGCGTCTCCCGATGCAGCCGCGCCGAGAGGTTGGTCGACGGCGACCTCACCATCCCGGTCGCTTCGAGGATGAGGAACGATAGTTCGTTGGCCGCGTCCCGGCCGTCCGGGGTCACCCCGCCGATGCAGAGATTGGTGACTTCGCGGAAGCCGTCGATTTTGGCGAAAAGGTGGCAGAGGAGATCGAGCGCATCGGCGCGGTCAAGCGTCGACGCCCGGTATGCGGCGAGAAGATACTGGTCAAGCCTGCCGAGCGCCATGTGCGACCGCTCCTCGGCCTCGAGGACGACGAAGACCAGCCACATGAGCTGCAGCGCTTCGGCGAAATCGCGCGGCGCTTCGGTCGCAATCCGCCGCAGCCGCGCCGCCGCGACAGCGCGGCGTTGTTCCCAATGCGCCGCCGCCCGCAGCGCGAAATCGCGCACCGCTTCCAGCACGACGAGCATCGATCGCGATACCGGATTGGCGTGCCGGGCCGCCGCCTCGCGGGCACGATTGATGAAATCCCCCAGCCCCCGCGCCATCAGCGTCCGGTAGTCGGGAATGGTGTGATCGTGCCCGATCCGGAAAGAACGAACCCCGCCCTGCTCCCGGAAAGCCGCCGCGGCGGCGGCATATTCCTCCTCGCCGACGCCCGGCGGCAACGTATCGGTGCGAAAAGTCTCGGCCCCGCCGAAAAACCGTTGTTCGCAAGCGAAGTCGAGCGGCAGCCGGGTGAAGGCCAAGGCGAACGCCGCCGCGCGCCGTTCAACCGGACTTTCGTCCGGCCCGGCGGGGTGTTCGAGGAGATACTTTCCCGCAAAAAAACTGCAT
>CAZRFG010000192.1:0-6808 GCA_964599205.1 uncultured Victivallaceae bacterium | reverse complement strand
CGCGAGGGCGAGACGGTCTACCGCTACCCCCAGCCCGCCAAAGTCAAACCGGCTCCCCAGCCGGAACAGCCGTAAGCGGGCGGCGGAGCGGGTACATCCGGGCGGAGGCGAACCGGGGATTTGATTGACCGCCAATTGATATTGAGGGGAGTTTGGGAATGAAGCACCAAGTGGAGATCGCCGACCGGGCGATTCGCATCGACGGCAAGCCGACCCGGATTATTTCGGGTACCATTCACTATTTCCGGGTTCATCCCGAACTCTGGGAAGACCGGCTGGACAAGGCGGTCGCCTTTGGCCTCAACGCGATTGAGACCTACGTCGCCTGGAATCTCCACGAACCGCGGCCGGGCGAATTCGATTTCTCCGGCGGCCTCGACCTCGAGCGTTTCCTCGACCTCGTCCGGCAGCGCGGGCTTTATGCCATCGTCCGGCCGGGGCCGTACATCTGCGCCGAATGGGACAACGGCGGACTTCCCGCTTTCCTGATGGCCGAGCCCGGCCTCGAATTCCGGCGGATGAACGCACCCTACCTCGCCGCCGCCAAACGCTTCTACGACGCTTTGCTCCCCCGGTTGCGGCCGAAAACCTGGCCGGAGGGCGGCCCGGTGATCATGCTTCAGGTCGAAAATGAATACGGCAGCTACTGCCATGACAAAGACTATTTGCGCTGGACGCTCCAGTGCTATCGTGACCACGGTTTCGCGGTGCCGCTCTTCACCAGCGACGGCGCGGGCGGACACTATATCATCGGCGGCACCATCCCCGAGTGTTTTCAGACCGTCAACTTCGGCAGCCGCGCCCTCGAGGGGCTCGCCGCCGCCCGCAAGTTCCGCCCCGAAGAGGGCCCGGACTTCTGCATGGAATTCTGGAACGGCTGGTTCGACCACTGGGGCGAGGAGCACCACACCCGCCCCGCCGCCGAAGTCGCCGCCGAATTCGAAGCGATGCTTGGCGCCGGAGCCTCGGTCAACTTCTACATGTTCCACGGCGGCACCAATTTCGGCTTCACCAACGGGGCCAACGGCCACCCCGGCTCGCCCTACGCGGCGACGGTGACCAGCTACGACTACGATGCCCCCCTCTCCGAGTGCGGCGACCCCACCGAAAAATTCGAGCTCTGCCAAGCGATCATCGCCAAATACGCGCCGAATCCCCGGATCAAGCCGATCGTGCCCACTGTCAAAGTGACGCCGGCCCCGGTCGCCTTGACCGCCGCCGCACCGCTTTTCGCCAACCTCGACGCGCTCAGCAAAGCAAAATCCTTTGCCACGCCGCCCACCATGGAGGCGCTCGGCCAGGGCTTCGGCTTCGTCCACTACCGCAAGCGCCTCGAGGGGCCGTTCACCGACACCAATCTCCGGCTGGTCAACGTCAACGACTTCGCCCAGGTCTGGCTCGACGGGGTCTATCTGGGAAGCCGGATGCGCGACGACGGCACCAAGCCCTTTGTGATCAGCGTTCCCGCCGCGGGCGCGGTACTCGACGTGCTGGTGGAGAATTGCGGCCGGATCAACTACGGCCCCTCGACGGGGCGCGATTACAAAGGCATCGCGGGGGCGGTTTGCGTCGAGCTCCAGATCCAGCTTGATTGGGAAGTACGTTCGCTCCCGCTCGCCGAACTCGACGGTCTCCGCTTCGGCGCGGTCTGCGACGCCGGGCCGGCCTTTTACCGCGCCGAACTTGAGCTCGACCAAACCGGCAACAGCTTCCTCGTCCGCCCCGGCGTCAAAGGCCTGGTCTGGGTCAACGGCTTCAATCTGGGGCGTTACTGGAACATCGGTCCCACCGAAACGCTCTACATCCCGGCCCCGGTCTGGCAAAAAGGACGCAACGAAATCATCGTCCTCGAATTGGAAAAACTCGACCGACTGGAATTGCGGTTTTCTCCGGTTCCGAAGCTCTGATCAGGACTTCCGGTGCGGCGCGGGAAGCGTCCGCACCAAGAAGAAACCGGGAATCAGGAGAAAAACCAGCACTGCCCCGAAGTACAGCCGGTAGAGGCCCAGCCCTTCCAGCCCGGCGATCACTCCGGCCCATTTGACCAAGGTTCCCGCCAGCACCATTCCCGCCACCCCGGCACCCGCCCCGGTGGCCACCGCCAGCGTCATCGACGAAGCGACCCGGTTCTTGACCGGCACCGTCTGGAGGAAGTAGTGGGTCATCGCGTTGCCGACGCAGATCCCCACCCCGCTCCCGATCAGGAAGGGGCAGAGAACGTATTGCCAGTGGAACTCGGTCGGTGCGAAAATCCAGAATAGACACAGCGAAATCTGAATCCCGAACCCGGTGACCACCACCCGGCGCGGTCCGAGTTTCCCGGAAATCTTGCCCATCAGCTGCGACATCACCACCGACAGCGCGAACTGGGCGAGGGTGAAGAGCAGCGCTTTGGTGTCGCTCACCCCGTAGCCGCGCTTCAAGGTCAGCATCCCGATCGGACCGGTCAAAATGCCGGACAAATTGAGGATGAACCCGGTCAACAGCTGACTCCGGAAAAAGGGATTGCGCCAGGCCAGCTGCATCTCGGAGAAAATCGGTTTGCGCGCCGATTCGCGCAGTTTGTCGGTCTCGTCGATCCGGCGCAGAAACCGCGACGATCCGATCCCGGTGCAGGAACCCAGCAGAATCAGCCCGCTCAGCACCCAGACGTTATCCCATAACCGGAGGAGAATGGTGATCAAAATCAGCGAAACCATCCCGGTCAGCTGAAACAGCCCCGAGGAGAATCCGAGAAACGTCGCCCGGTTCTCCTGGGTGGTGATCTCGCCGATCAGCGGCTGCCCCATGATCACCCCCGCCGCCCGGAAACCGTAAAAAAGAAACGCCCCGGTCATCATCACCGCCAACGCCGCCTGATGATAGCCGAGCATGCTCAGCAGCGGCGTCGTCCCCACCGTCAGCGCCGCCCCGTTGCGGAGAATCCAGAAGGTCGACTGGCTCTGCGCCGCCCCCACCCGCGCCGTAACCACTTTGCCCAGCGGGAGCAAGAGATAGCCGAAGTAGACCATCGAGCCGAGGATGGCGATGAAGGAGTTGGGGCAGTCCAGCCGGACCGCCAGCAGGATGATCACGGTGTCGCCGACACACATGTAGGAGAAGCCGTTCATCGCGTTGAAGAACAGATAGTTGCGTCTCGATCTCGCCTGTTGCTCCGGCGTCAGCGTACCGGCAATAATCATAAGAACCGTCGAAGAAAACCATTGGGGTTGTCGGTCTTATACTATACAGTCACTCTTCTGACATTGCCAGCTACCCGAAAAAAATGTTCTTCATTTTTTGGCAAGCGTGCGACGGAATTGCGCCCGGAACGGAACGGTCCCCGGCTCCCGTGCCGTGCGGTCGAGCGGACGACCGGGACCGGTCCGGGAGAGCCCGGACCGGATGTCCGGCCGGTTCGCGCCCGCGATGGCCCGCACCGGCCCGCACCCCGGAACTTAAAAAATCTTGCCGGGGTTGAGGATGCCGTTGGGGTCAAAGGCGATTTTGATGCGTTTGAGGAGGGCGAGGTATTCGCCCGAGACGACGTAGGGCATGTACTTTTTGAGTTTGGTGCCGATACCGTGTTCGCCGGAGAGGCGGCCGCCGAGTTTGCCGACGAGGGTATAGATTTCGTCGAGGATTTTGGGCAGTTCCGCTTTGAATTTCTCGCGCGACCAGTCGGGGTGGGCGACGATGCGGGCGTGGAGGTTGCCGTCGCCGGCGTGGCCGAAGCAAGGGATGAAGACGCCGTACTTGCGGGAAACCGCTTCAAACTCATCGATCATCAGCGGAATCGAGCCGGGGGGGACGACGATGTCTTCGGCGCGCTGGATGGAAGAGATGAGGTTGCAGGCTTCGTTGATGTTGCGGCGGATGCGCCAGATGCGTTCGGAGACTTCGGCGGTGTTGGCGACGTAGACTTCGGTGGCGCCGTTCTTCTCGCAGAATTCGCCGACCTTGAGAAATTCGCGGTCGACCGATTCGGCGTCGGAGCCGTCGAGGCTGAGCAGCAGCATCGCGCCGCAGTTTTCGTAGGGAATGCTTTCCTTGAGGTACTCGCAGGCGGCTTTGACGGCGGCACGGTCCATGAATTCGATCGAGGTGGGGGTGACACCGCTTTCGGCGATCAGTTTGGGCACCAGCGCGATGGCGCTGGCGGCGTCCGGGAAGAGGCAGAGGAGATCGATGCTGGCTTTGGGCTGGGGCAGCAGTTTCAGGATGATTTTGGTGAAGATTCCGAGGGTGCCTTCGGAGCCGGACATCAGGGGAACGAGGTTGTAGCCGGTGGCGTCTTTGCAGAGCTTGCCGCCAAGCTCGATGATTTCGCCGGTGGGGGTGACCACTTCGAGCCCGAGCACGTAGCGCGAGGTGACGCCGTACTTGACCGCTTTGCCGCCGCCGGCGTTTTCGGCGACGTTGCCGCCGAGGAAGCAGGTTTCGAGGCTCATCGGGTATCCGGCATAAAAGAGCCCGTGGGGCTCGAGGAAAACGTTGATTTCGCTGGTGACCACGCCCGGCTCGGCGACCAGCATCAAATTGGCAGCGTCGAATTCGAGGATGGAGTTCATGCGGTCGGTGGCGAGCACGATGCCGCCGTAAACCGGCACCGCGCCGCCGGAGAGGCCGCTTCCCGCGCCGCGCGGGGTGACCGGGATCAGCTCGCGGTTGGCGAGTTTCATGATCGCGGCGATTTCGGCGGCGGTGCGGGGACGGACGACGACGTCGGGCAGATGGCGTCCGGCTTCGTCGCCGGGGGTTTCGTCTTTGGCGTAGGCCTCGAGGAGCTCGGGGTCGCCGGCGATCACGTATTTGTCGCCGACAATGGCACGCAATTCGGCGAGGATCGCCGGAGTGAGCGATTTGAAATTCAGATCCATGATTTCCCGCCTTTCTTCAATGCGGCGATCCATTGGGGGACGACGGCGTGGAGGTCGCCGACGATGCCGATGTCGGCGACTTTGAAAATGGGGGCTTCGGCTTCGCGGTTGACCGCGATGATTTTCTCCGAAGTCCGCATTCCGGCGAGGTGCTGGATCGCGCCGGAAAGGCCGAGGCCGATGTAGAGTTTGGGGGCGATGGTTTTGCCGCTCAGCCCGATCTGGTGGGGGTAGCTCAGCAAGCCGCGGTCGACCACTTCGCGGGTGCCGCCGATGGAGGCGCCGAGAAGATGGGCGAATTCGCGGATCATCTCAAGCTGTTCGGCTTTGCGGACGCCGCGCCCGATCACCACCACCCGTTCGGCGGCGGCGAGGTCGTCCTCGCCGGCGGCGGCGAGGAATTGGTCGAGCTTGAGGGTGGTCGGCGGAAGTTCACCCGCATCGAGCCGGAGGATTTCGCCGCGGAAGCCGGGAATTTCGGGGGCGGCGGGCGAAGAGTGGGGACGGACCGTCGCCATCTGGGGGCGGACGGTGCGGCACTGAATGGTCGCCATGATGTTGCCGCCGATCGCCGGGCGGGTCTGGTTGAGGAGACCACTTTCGGGATCGAGCGCGAGCTCGGTGCAGTCGGCGGTGAGGCCGGTTTTGAGCTGCATTGCGAGATAGGGCAGCAAAGTCCGGCCGACCGCGGTGGCGGCGGCGAGGAGGATCGGGATTTCGAACTTGCGGATCGCGGCGGCGAGCGCGGCGGCGTGGAGTTCGGGGATGAAGTCCTTGAGTCTCGGGTCGTCGATGGCGACGGTCAAATCGACGCCGCGGCGGCGGATCGAGTCGAGCGCTTCGTCGCTCAAGCCGAAACCGGCGCAGAGCGCGCCGACCCCGGCCCCGACCGAATCGGCCAGCGCGCGGGCGCGGTGGATGAGTTCGTAGGTCGGGCGCGAGATATGGCCGTCGCGGCCTTCGGCGAGAATCCAGACCGGCAGCAGCTTCATGGGTGAACCTCCTCAAGCAGACGTGACACGGCGGCGGCGATTTCGAGGTCGTTGCCGGCATTGATCATTTGGCATTCGCGGGTAATCGGGGGGTGAAAAATTTTGAGCACCCGGGTGGGGGAACCGGCGAGGCCGATGCAGTCGGCGGCGAGACCGAGCTCCTTGTTGCTCAACTTGGTGACCGCAATGGCGCGCGAGGCGAGGACGCCGCGGAAAGTGGGGAGCCGGACCGCGCCGATTTCCTTGGTGACGGTAATCACCAACGGCAGCCGGGCGGAATAGAGTTCCTCGCCGTCCTCGACCCGGCGGCGGACCCGGCAGTCGCCGGATGCGGGGGCGCACTCGAAGTGATTGACGTAGGCGACGACGCTCAAGCCGAGTTCGGCGGCGATTTCGGGGCCGACCTGGGAAGTGTCGCCGTCGGTGGCGCGTTCGCCGCAGATGATGAGGTCAAAGGGCCCGATCCGGCGGAGGGCGGAAGCGAGGATTTTGGCGGTGGCCCAGGTGTCGGAGCCGGCAAAGGCCATATCGGAGAGGAGCACGCACTCGTCGATGCCGAGGGCGGCGGCTTCGCGGAGCGCCTTTTCGGCGGCGGGGGGCCCCATGGTGACGGCGGTGAGCCGGGCTCCGAATTGATCCTTGAGGCGGAGGGCAAGTTCGATCGCGTGCAAGTCGAGGGGGTTGATCACCGCGTCCTTACCGCTGCGGATGACAGTACCGGTTTTCTCGTCCATACGGACGGACTTGACGTCGGGGACTTGCTTGATGCAGACGGCTATTTTCATCGAAGTTCCTTTCGTTGAACAATCAAGGAATATGGTCCAGGGCCCCGCCCTGGCGCGGTTTCCAAAGGGCGCGCAGCCCTTTGGTGGAGTGTGAGGTGAAACCTCGCCGTTCCCGCTCCGGGCGAAGCCCCAGCTCAAGTAGGCGGAACAGAGTTCCGCCGCTGAGCCCGGC
>CAZRFG010000191.1:0-6823 GCA_964599205.1 uncultured Victivallaceae bacterium | reverse complement strand
GTTAAACCGGAAATACCATGAAAAAACTGCCCGTCATCGCCATCGTTTTTGCGCTTGCGCTGCTCGCCGTCAACGCCGGGATTTTGACCAATCCGCCGTTCTGGGACGACATCCTCGGCTTGCACCAGCAGGCGCTTCATCTCAGCCGCAGCGGCATGAGCTACGCCGAACTCGCCAAGTCCGGCAACTTCTGGCAGGGCGGCGCGCTGGTCTACCGCTGGAACGTGCTGCCCTTTGTCTACGCGCTCGGGTACATGCTCTTCACCCCCGAAACGGTGCGGATCCTCGGCCACCTCTTCAACCTCGCCTGCCTCGCCGGGACGGCGGCGCTCGCGGTACGCATCCTCCTCGACTTCCGCTTCGACACCCGCACCGCCTACCTCTGGGGCTTCGCCCTCCTCGCCGAACCGGTGCTGGCGGCCCAGGGGGCGGCGCTCGGCCAGGAGCCGCCGCTGGTGCTGGCCGGCGCGCTGCTGCTCTTCTGGACCGCCCGCCGGCGGTACCGGCTCGCTTTGCTTGCCGTGATCCTGGTCGGGGCGGTCAAACTGGTCGCGGTGATTCCGGCGGCGGCGCTGCTGATTTTCTTCCTCGTCCGCGCCGCCCTCGCCCCGGCCCGACGCCGGGAATACCTCGCGCTCGGAGCCGCCGCGCTGGGGCTCGCGGCGCTCGCCGGAATTCTCCTCGCGCTCGACTCCGACGGCGCCGAGCAGGGGGCGGCGGGGGGACCGTTCGTCAAGCTGCTCTATCTCAAAATCAAAGAACACTTCTACTACTATTTCCCGCTCCTCGCGGTGCTGCTCGCCACGCTCGCACTGCTGACGTTCAGCCATCTCGCCAAACTCCTGCGGCGGCGCAAACAGCCGGGTGAACTCGACCTCTTCAAGCTCTTTCTCCTGTTGCTCCTCGGCGGCTTCTGGGCGAGTTACTTCCTCTATTCGGTGCCGCTGCCGCGCTACACCGCGTTCGCGGTCGCTCCGCTCTATCTCGCGCTGGCGCTCTCGCTTCCCCGGCGCTGGACGCCGGCAGCGGGCGCGGCGCTGCTCCTCACCGGACTCCTGCTGGCCAACGGCGGCCTTTACCCCAAACTGCCGCCGCCGCGCCGGTATTCAGGCGAATACCTCGAGCGCAGCCGCGAATTTTTGCAGCAGCTCGCCTTCGATCGCGAGCTCTGCCGGCGGATCTCCGCCGACTGCGGCGACCTGCCGCTGGTGACCAAGTGGCCCTACACCCAGATGTTCGCCGATCCGGCCTACGGATACGTCGAAAAAGCGCACCCGCAACTCCGCTGCGCCGGGACTCCGCCCAGGGCTTATCCGAATATTGTAAAATATCCCGAAAAGTCGTTGGCGAAATCGACCGACGCGGTATATATTTTCGTATGCAACAGTTTCGAGTTTTTCCGCGATTTCGGAGTTCCGCTGGCGCCCCGTCCGGGCGACCGGATCATCTTCGCCGGCAAAGATCTCGAAGCGCCTTTTATTGTTTACCGGAGAAGTGAGTAGCGTGAGCAATACCGCAAATCTGATCATGTCCGGCGAAAGCAATCGCGGGTTGGTCCGCGAACGCAACGAGGACAGTTTCTTCTATGCGCTCGATGAGGACGGCAATGCCGCCATCGCAGTGATCGCCGACGGCATCGGCGGGCACCGCGACGGCGACATTGCCAGTTTCGTCTGCTGCAGCGAACTTTTGATCGCCTGGCGGAACCGGATGATCCGGGAGATGACGGTGGAGGGCGCGCGCGACTTTCTCTGCGACGAGATTCAAAGGATCAATATTTCGCTTTTCATCTGCAACCGGCGCGACCGCAACACCCAGCCGATGGGGAGCACCGTGGTGGCGGCGATTTTCATGCCCGACCAGGTGGTGGTCGCCCACGCCGGGGACAGCCGGCTCTACGTCGCCGACGCCGCCGGCGGGCGCCAGCTGACCGAGGATCACACGCTGCTGCTGCAAATGCAGAAAAACCACGCCCCGGTTACCCACGACCCGGTGCTGCTCAACAACGTGATCTCGCGCGCGGTCGGTCCGCGGCTGTCGCTGGATCTCGAAATCAATGTGTACGAACGCCGCCCCGAAGCGCGCTACATGCTCTGCTCGGACGGCTTGTCGCGCTACACCGAGCCGGAAAAGGTCGAACAGATGCTCCGCGCCGCCGAAACCCCGCGCATGGCGGTCGATTCGCTGATGCGGACCGCGCTGATCGGCGGCGGGCGCGACAATATCACCATCATCTGCGCTTTTCCGGGCAACGAGAGGAGGTAACTTATGATTCGCAAACTGTTGCTGCTCGCCGTGGCGGCCTGGCTGGGCGGGGTCAACGCCGAAGCCGGCACCTTGATCTACCGCACCCGCGACAACGAAGAGAAAACCGTCTCAAAAGTGACCATCGTCACCATCGACGCCAAGCTGGTGACCATCAAAATCAACAGCGGCACCGAGACCATCCCGATTTCAAGCCTGGTCAAATACTACGACACCGACATCAAAAGCGGCGGCGAATTCGAAGACAACTCGGCCGAATACACGATCCGGCTCGGTACCGAAAAGTGCCCGGGAACCGGTTACGAGACCAACAAGGGCAAGAAATCCTCGAGCGTCTTCTCCATCAGTTACGACACCATGCGCAAGCCGGGCCAGAACCAGAAGGCCGGCATCCGCGAGCCCTATTTATATTTGTTCGTGCTGACCAGCGGCAACAGCGGCGAGCGCAACTTCTACAGCTTCTCGTCGTCGTCCAAGGGCAAAGTCTCGATGCGCGACGCCTATGACGAAGCCAAAATGCTCGAAAAAGTCACCTCGCTCGACCGGACGCTGATCCACGACGACGACCGCAACCAGCTCGGCCGACCCAACCAGCGCGGCGGCCTCGGCGGCACCGACCTGGCCGAATTCAAACTTGACGGCATCAAAGATCAGAAGATCATCGCCTGGTATCTGGTCGCCTGGGGCAAAAACAAAATCGAAGCCACCAAGGAGTGGCGCGACACCGGCTACAACCTCCACAAAACCTGGTGGGTCAGGTGAGCTCGGCTCCCTCATTCGACGACCTGCTTCCGGACCTCATCATCACTGAAGCCGAACAGGCGTTCGGCTGCCGTTTCTCCGGCGTGGTGCTGCCGCGCCCGAGTTACATCAACCGGGTTTACGAGCTTGAAAGTGAATCCGGGGAACGGGTCATCCTCAAATTCTACCGCCCCGGCCGCTGGGAGCGCGGCGCGCTGCTGGAGGAGCAGTTGTTCACCTATGACTGCCGTTCCGCCGAAATTCCGGTGGTCGCGCCGTTGCGCTTCCCCGGCGGCGGCTCCCTGCGCGAGACCGCCAACGGCATCTATTTCGCCGCCTTCCCCAAACGCTGGGGACGGCCGTTCGAAATCCTCGAGGAAGAAGATTACCGCCGGCTGGGTCGCTTGCTCGGCCGGCTTCACGGCGTGGGGGCGCAGCGCCGGATCTCCTTCCGGCCGCGGCTCGACCCCCGCCGCAGCACCGCCGCCCAGATCGCCAACCTTCTCGACGGCGGGTTCGCCGGGCCCGCGGTCGAGCGTTCGCTCAAAGAGGCGCTGACCTCGCTCTACCGGGCGGTTCTCGACGCCTACGGCGAAGAGACCGAGGTGATCCGGCTCCACGGCGACTGTCACGGCAACAACATTCTGCAGCGGCCCGACGAGGGGCTGATGCTGATCGACTTCGACGACATGATGGCGGGGCCGCCGGTCCAGGACCTGTGGCTGCTGCTCCCCGGCTACGCCGCCGAGTGCCGCCGGGAGTGGGATCTGATCGCCGGCGGCTACCGCGAATTCCGCGAACTTCCGGAACGGGAATTCCACCGCATCGAGCCGTTGCGGGCGATGCGGATGATCCATTACCTCGACTGGTGCGCCCGGCAGCGCGGCGACTGCAACTTCCGCGAACGCTACCCCGACTGGGGGAGTGACGGCTTCTGGCGCAGTGAAATCGCAGTGCTTCGAGGTCAGCAGCGGATCATCACCGGCGGCAACTGAACCGGTTCGACGGCAAAGCTTGGAAACTGTTTGAACGCGAAGCGCTTCGGCGATGGAGCACCGGCCGCCTAAATCCCCAAAAAAAAGTGGTAAATTATTCAAAAAACGCGTTTCTTACACTTGTCTTTAACTATTTTTAAACTATATTATGGCCGTATGATTGCAGCCATGTGTGCTAATTTGCAACCATATTTTACAGCAGAAGGAACCGGAAAGATGAGAGATTTGCAGTCCGCCAAGGGAACGATGTGCTACATGACCCCGTCCGCCACGCTGGCGATCACCGCCAAGGCCAAGGATCTCAAGGCACAGGGGCTTGACATCTGCAGCATGTGCGCGGGAGAGCCCGACTTCGACACGCCGCAGCCGATCAAGGACGCCTGCATCAAAGCGTTGAACGAAGGCAAAGTGACCTATACCCCCGCCAGCGGACTGGTCGATCTGCGCAAACTGGTCGCCGACAAATTCACCCGTGAAAACGGGATCAAAACCACCTGGCAGCAGACCGTGGTCGCCCCCGGCGCCAAGTTCTCGGTGTTCAGCGCGCTGGCCGCGCTCTGCGGCCCCGGCGACGAAGTGATTCTGCCCGCCCCCTACTGGCTGAGCTATCCCGAGATGATCCGCGGCGCCGGCGCCAAAGTGGTCGAGATCGGCACCCGTCCCGAAGACAACTACGAGCTCGATCCCAATGAACTCGAAGCGGTGATCAACGAAAATACCCGGGCGCTGATTTTGTGCTCGCCGTCGAACCCGACCGGTGCGGTCTACCGCCGCGCCACGCTGGAGAAGATCGCCGAAATCGCGGTCCGGCGCAACATCGTGGTGATCGCCGACGAAATTTACGAGAAACTGGTCTACGACGCCGACAAGCCGCACGTCAGCATCGCTTCGCTCAACGACGCGATCAACGAGCGCACCGTCACCGTTAACGGGCTCAGCAAAACCTATGCGATGACCGGCTGGCGGCTGGGGTATCTGACCGCGCCCTTGTGGCTGACCAAGCGGATCATCGCGTTCCAGAGCCACACCACCAGCAACGCCACCACCTTTGCCCAGTACGGCGCCATGGCGGCGCTGCGCGGCGAGGCCGAAGCCCAGGTCAAAATGATGTGCGGCGAATTCGCCAAGCGTCGCGACCTGATCTACGATCTGGTGAGCCGGATTCCGGGCGTCAAGTGCGTCCGTCCGCAGGGCGCGTTCTATCTCCTGTGCGACATCTCAAGCTTCGGGCTGTCGTCGGAAGAGTTCTGCAACCGCCTGCTCGACAAAGTCCATCTCGCGGCCATCCCCTGCGCGGCCTTTGGCGCCGAAGGGTATATCCGCTTGTCCTACGCCTGTTCGGAAGCCAACATCCGGACGGCGGCGGAGCGGCTCGCCAAACAGTGCGCCGAGCTGGCCAAATAAGCTATTGCGCGTACCCGGAGCCTGACGGCTCCGGATGACGCGCGGTTCGATCGGAAAGGTTCCGGTCGGAGGCCTTTTGAGGAGGAGGCCAACGATGAAGAGACCGTTCTATGACATGATACATTCGCGGCAAGCCGCGCCGGTTCGGCGCGGACTCTTGCCGCATTTCGGGGTGGCGCTATTGACGGCGCTCGTGCTGTTGCCGGCCGTCGGCTGCCGGGCGGCCGCGCCGGTCGACACCCCGCCCCCTTCGGTTGAAACGCCGAGTCCCGCCGGCCGGGCGGAATTCGACGCTTTCGCCCGGCTATGCGGCCCCGAACTGATCGCGGCCGTCAAAGAACAAAACTATCGCAAATTCGTCGCCCGTTTCGCCTCCGCCCTCGACTCCAAAGAGCGGGAAAAAAGCTTCCCCGCCTTATGCTTTCGCATCGGAAAAATCATCAAAAGTGAGTATATCGGCCATCTGGACCGGGAAGTTCTGCAGACTTATCTCTGGAAAGTCACGGTGGAGCAGACCATAAAAGCCGGCAACGGCGAAACCAGAACGGCCACCTTTGACCGGCTGCTGCAATTCACGCTGGTCAAAGCGGACGGCAAATTTCAGATTGTGGAGTTCCAATTCAATTAACCGAAGGAGTGAATTATGCGTGGACTGACAGAAAAGCAGAGAGAGATCCTCAATTTCATCGAAATCTTCCAGGAACGTGCGGGCATGCCGCCGACGGTCCAGGAAATCGCCGACAACTTCAACGTCAAAAGCTCGACCATTTTCGCCCATCTGCGCGCTCTTCAGCGCAAGAACCAGCTGGCCCGCAGCTCCAAGGCGCGCAGCATTTCGCTGACCCATCAGCGCACTCCCGCGGCCAAACTGCCGCCGGGTATCTGGACCATTCCGCTCCTCGGCCGGGTCTCCGCCGGCGAGCCCGCGGAAAGCCTCGAATACATGGAGGCCGAACTCCCGATCCCGGCCGGTTTCGCCGGTTGCACCAGCCAGGCCAAGCTCTACGCACTCCGGATTCAGGGCGAAAGCATGCGCGACCTCGGCATTTTCGAAGGCGACATCGTGGTCGTCACGCCGGTTGAGAGCGTCCGTCCCGGCGACATCGTGGTCGCCCTCGTCCAGGGCGGTGAAACCACCGTCAAGAGCTACTTCCCGATCAACGCCACCACCATCGAACTGCGCCCGGCCAATCCGGAATATCAGCCGCAGTTCCATCACAAAGACCAGGTCCGCATCCAGGGCCGGGTGCTGTCGCTGATCCGCCACTACTGAGCCTGAATCGAGAATCGGGGGCCCGACGGTCGTTTTCGACCGCCGGGCCCCGGTTTTTCAGCCGAACAATTTGGCCGCGGCCTCGATCAGTCGCGGCGCGGTGTCGGTGGCGGGACCGCCGCCGAGGACCGGCCGGACTTCGTAG
>CAZRFG010000190.1:0-6849 GCA_964599205.1 uncultured Victivallaceae bacterium | reverse complement strand
ACCGGTGAATATTACATCAACGGCATTTCGACCAGCCTGCCGCCGGAAATCCAGCGGCGGATGCTGGCCACTCTCCCGGGGCTCGAAAACGCGGTGATTTCGCGCTACGCCTACGCGATCGAATACGATTTTCTGCCGCCGGAGCAACTGACCCGGACGCTGGCTTTGAAGCGCTATCCCAATCTCTTCAGCGCCGGGCAGATCAACGGCACCAGCGGCTACGAAGAAGCCGCCGGGCAGGGACTGGTCGCCGGACTCAACGCGGCGCGCTTCGCCGCCGGGCTCGAACCGGTCGAGATGGCGCGCGATCAAAGCTACATCGGGGTGATGATCGATGACCTGGTGACCAAGGAGATCGTTGAACCCTACCGGCTTTTCACCAGCCGGGCCGAATACCGGCTCCATCTGCGGCAGGACAACGCCGATCTCCGGCTCTGCGAATGGGCCCGGTCGCTCGGCTTGCTGCCGGAGGCAAAATACCGCGAATTCGCCGCCTACCGCGACCGGCTCGATTTGCTCCGCACGGTCAGCAAAGAACGCCGGATCGGCGCTAAAACGCTGTTTGAACTCCTCAAGGGCAATCCCGACGCCCCCTTCCCTGCCGAAAATGAAGCGGCCCCCCTCCCCTTCGACCGCGCGTTGCTGCCGGAGCTGGAGGACACCCCGGCCGGCCGCCGCGCCTGGCGCGAACTCCTGATCGAGGCGCACTACGACGGCTACCTCCAGCGCGAGGCGCAGTCGATCGCCAAGCTCCACAAACTTGAAAGCTGGCGGATTCCGGAGGATTTCGACTACCATTCGCTCAAGGGTCTGTGCAACGAGTCGCGCCAGAAATTGCTCAAAGTCGCCCCCCGCACCCTGGCCCAGGCCGAACGGATCGACGGAGTCACCCCGGCGGAAATCGCGCTTTTGCAGGTCCACCTGACCCGGTTGATGCACCGCAAGCCAAAAACGGAGGCGACTTTCGAATCATGATCGGGCGGCTCCAACACTTTTTTGCCGGCAATCGGCTGGCGCTGGCGGCTTTTGCCGTGGTAAGCGCCTTTGTGCTGCTGGCGCTGGCGGTCGAAGTTTACGGAGCCTGGTGCGATTGCCGCAATATTCAGCCGGTCTACGCCGTAGGCGATCCGGCGGCGAGTTACGCTCCGCCCTCGGCGCGGCACTGGTTCGGCACCGATTACCAGGGGCGCGATGTATTGCTGCGGGCGCTTGCCGGCAGCGCCACCGCGGTCAAAGTCGGGGTGATCGCCAGCCTGATCGCGGCGGTGATCGGCACCGTGCTCGGGCTGCTGGCCGGTTTTTACGGCGGGAAACTTGACGATCTGGTGGTTTGGGTGTACAGTACTTTTGCGGCGATGCCGACGCTGTTGTTCATCCTTGCCTTTGCGCTGCTGGCCAAGGGCAATTTCATGGCGGCGCCGGTGGCGGAGTTGTTCAAGGGGCTGGGGGTATTGCTTCGGACCGAGCCGGGAATGCTCGCGGTGTATCTCGCGATCGGCCTCAGCTGCTGGGTGACGCTCTGCCGGGTGGTGCGCTCGGAAGTGATGAAAATCCGCAACTATCCTTATATCGCGGCGGCCCGGGTCAGCGGACAGCGGTCATGGGTGATCATGTTCCGGCATCTTTTGCCCAATGTGTTTCATCTGGTGATCATCTATTTCACCTTGACCTTTGCCGGGGCGATCATGAGCGAGGTGATTGTAAGTTATC
The DNA here is from genome assembly GCA_964599205.1 of uncultured Victivallaceae bacterium. Taxonomy (GTDB): domain Bacteria; phylum Verrucomicrobiota; class Lentisphaeria; order Victivallales; family Victivallaceae; genus JAVBUI01. The sequence continues at coordinate 5,139 of CAZRFG010000190.1, read as the reverse complement.
TCGGGGTCGGCGTCCAGAATGCGCCGAGCTGGGGAGTGATGATTTCCGACGGGCAGGACCGGCTGTGGCGCGGGATCTGGTGGGAAGTGACGGCGGCGACACTGTTGATGTTTCTCCTGGTGCTGTCGCTCAACATCCTCGGCGACCATCTGCGCGACCGGCTCGATCCGCGCAATCGCAACTGACGGAGGGGACCATGGCGGCGGGAAAACCGGTAAATCCATCTTCAACCCAGAAGATCGAGTCGGTGCGCGATCACAAGGACACCACCTCCGACATCCGGTTTGAACGCCGGATCAGCCGGATTCCGACCGATCTTGCCCTGAACACGATATCCGGCGTTTATGCGGTCAAAGAAAAGATCGCCGAAGGCGGACAGTCGGAAATTTTCCGTGCTTACGACCGTTCGCTCAAGCGGGAGGTCGCGATCAAGCGCTTGCGGCTGCTGCCGGAAAGTCCGGAAAAACAGAGCAAATCGTTCAATGACTTCATTATCGAAGCGCGCCTCAGCGCCCAACTCGAACACCCGGCGATCGTACCGCTCTACGGTCTCTTCTGCGGCGACGCTCCGGAAGAGCTGAATCTGGCGATGAAGCTCCTCCGCGGGCAGACCATGCAGGAGCGGCTGGAGATGACCCGCAACATTTATGAAGTCAAAAAAACCGCACTTGCCGTGGAGGAAGCCGCGCTCGAAGAGCGGCTTCGCTCTTTTTACCGGATCCTCAAGGTAATTGAATACGCCCACAGCCGCGGCGTGATTCACTGCGACCTCAAACCGCAGAACCTGATGCTCGGTGATTACGATGAACTGTATGTCATGGACTGGGGCATCGCTTATTTTTATGACCCCGAAAAACCCGGCGATCCCGCCGACCGACCGCCGGTCGGAACGCCCGCCTACCTCGCCCCCGAACTCCGCCGCGACGCCCTCCCCTCCCCCCGGACCGATATTTTTTCGCTCGGAGTGATCCTTTTTGAGCTGGTCACCTTGCGCCCGGCGATTCCCGGCGACTCGACCGAGGAAATTCTTTTCAATGTTGAAAACGGTCATTTCGCCGAATTTAAGCACCTGCTGCCCGGCTTCAAACTCTCGCGGGACCTCGAGGCGATTGTCCGCAAAGCGACTGCGCTCAATCCTGACGCCCGCTATGTGACGGTCGCCGAGATGGGCGACGACCTCATGCGTTACCGTTACGGCCGCGAAGTTTCCGCGCGTCCGGATACGCTGCCGCGGGCAATCGGCCGGTACATCAAGCGGCAGTATCTGCTGCTGCTGACGATTTTTGCGCTGATGGGGGCGGCGGGGCTGGGCCTCGGGGTATTCTCGCTGGTCCGCGAAATCAGCCACATCACCAACACCGCAAGGCTGGAAAAAATCCGCAGTGCGATCCACTCGGCGGTGCTTGCAAGGGCGCAGGAATTCGACCGCAATTTTCTCTATTTCGGGGCCGAACTCGACGCCCTGGGGGAATTCGCCGAACGGCTGCTGACCATGCCGGGCGAACTCCCGGTGCAGAAAGTCTATCAGCAGGACGATTTCAACCTCTACCGGCAGTCGCCGCCGGACATCATCTATTCGCCTTATTACAAGCGGCCGATCAGCATGAGCGAAATCGCGTTCAAGCTCGCTCCCGGAGTGACGACGGCGAAAGTCGCTTCGACGCTGCAGCGGCTGAGCCAAATGAAATCATTCTTCAGCCGCGCGGTAAAAAATCTCGGGCCGGAATACGCCCAGATCGCGCCGGACGAAAAGATCATCGAATCGGGGGGCACCGTGACCGGGATCTACATCGGCAGCCGGGATGGCGTATTCGGCTATTTTCCCGGCAACCGGCATTTTCCGCCGGAATACGATCCGCGCCGCCGGCCCTGGTATGCTTCGGGGAGCACCGCCGAACTGCCGCGCTGGGGACGGTCCTATCTCTCGCCCTCGGGAGCGGGGATCGTGATTCCCTGCGCCCGCAGGCTCCAGAACGCAACCAGCGAAACCATCGGCGTGATCGGCCTGGAGATCTCCCACGAAAGAATCCGCTCACTGCTCGATTCCTCGCGCAACGGCGAGCGCAAGTATCTGGTCAATTCGGACGGATTGCTGGTGCTGGCCGACCAGTCGAAAGCGGGAAGCGTCAAACTTCGCAATGACGGCCTGGTCGAGCCGCGGCACTTCGCATTGACCCGCGACCTGGCCGGAATCATCAAAGAAAGTCCGGTCGGGGGGGCACGGGTGCTGGAAAAAGAATACCTGATCGCGGTAAAACTGCAATCGCTCGATCTCTATTATGTCGAGACCATTCCGCTGGTCAAGCCTGCTATTTGACCAGCATCCGGCAGCTCATCGCGACCGGATCGGCGGATACCAAGCGCACCGGCAGCTCATCGCCAAGCTTGATATCCCCGGCAAAGCGGTTTTTGTACTCAAAAGCGAGTTCGGGTATGAGATAGGTGATCCGCTCCTCCTGTCGCAGCACCGGCACCGCGACGGCGGCGTAGTCGGGATTCATCGCGAGAAACACCAGCTTCCAGAATTCATTGACCTGACGCTCGAGTTTGCGGCGTTCGAGGGCGGCGGCTTCACTTTTGGCGATCCGGCCGGAGAGATAGTCGAAGTCAAGCGGATCCTCGCCCTTGAGAAAACGCCGCAACTGCTGGTGGGCGAGCAAATCGCCGTAACGCCGGAGCGGACTGGTCACCCGGATATAGGGATCGAGCCCGAGCCCGGCGTGTTTTCCGGGCACCACACTGAGCACGCTCGGCGAACACCCCCGGCGCATCGCGAACATCGCGGGAAGCGAATCGCCGGGCTCATTGAGCTCCGGATCGACCTGGGTGGAGAACGGCATCAGAAGATCCTGCCGCATCGCCCATTTGCCGAAGGCGCTGCCGGCGGCGAGCATCGAATTGGCGACCAGCTCCCGCACCTGATTGAGCGGCAACGGAGTGATCGCCACCTGCCGGTCTTTGACTTTGACCTTGACTTCGGGAAGATCGATGAAAAGCGCCCCGTCGGCCCGGCGGCGTTCGCGGAAGCGCTCGAGCATGGCGGCGATTTCCCGCAGCGGCGACTCGGCGAGCTTCGGCTCCGCCCCGGCGTAATCGAGCCGGGTGACTTTGATCCGGGACAGGAACACCCGCTCGAGTTCGGCCCGCCCCTCGTCGTCGATTTTGATCGCAAAGGTGATCGCGGGTGAGGTCCCGGCGAGGCCGAGGCCGAAGATATCGGTCAGGCCCGGCGGCAGCATCGAAGTAATCTTCTCCGGCAAATACAAATTGGCCCCCCTCCCCTCGGCTTCGAGGTCGATCGGACTTCCCGGGGTGACCACCGCCGCCGGGTCGGCGACGTGAACCAGGAGCATCCCGTCGACAAAACTGATCGCGTCGTCGGGGTCGTGGCTGTCGATGTCGTCGATCGCGTAGGCAGCGATGCCGGTCAGGTCTTCGCGCTGCTCATCCGGGAGTTCGGGCAGCGGGAAATCGGGGTCTTCGAGAGGGATGCCAAAGCGCGAGGGCCAGGGGTCGACGAAGTGGTCCCATACCTCGCAGCGGACCAGCAGCGCATGCGCTTTGACCGCTTCGGCCTCAATCCCGAGGTCGCGGAGCAAGCGGCTGCCGGTGCTTTCACCGAGCGCGACCTGTTCGATTTCGCGCATCGCCGGTCGGTCGGAATCGAGGAGTTTACCGCTTTTGATCCGCTCGAGGAGAGCGGCGCGATTCTCCGCTTCGCGGGCTTTGGCATCGCGCGCCTCAAGGAGTTTCTGCCGCTCCGCTTCGGGGCGGACGGTGACACCCCCGGCCACCGAGCCGGTGAAGTAAAAGCCGTCGGTGAGGAGCAAATAGGCGCTCCACGCCGCTTCGGCGCGGTGACTTGAGTAAGCGAGTTCGGTGAAGTCGGCAAAGGAGAAGGTTTCGCCCTCCATCAGCTCAAGGAGTTCGGCGAAATCCGGGTCCGGCAAAGTTGCCGGCGGCAGCGCCGTCACCGGGCCGGGGTGGAGAAGTTCGATGTCCTTGGGGCGCACGCTCTGGGTCTTGCCCCCCTCGATGCGGATTTCGATTTTGTCGGCGCCGACCGCACTGACGGCGGCGCTTTTGGTCCGGTAGAGGACCAGGTTTCCGGCGGCGAAGCCCATCAGAAGAGTCTCCCCTGAAAAAGTTCGTCTTCGCTCTCGTCCTCGGTCGCGCCGCGGCGGCGGCTTTTGGCCCGGACCGCCTGGCGGGGAAGCGACTGCATCGCGTCGCGGGTCCGTCCGGAGGTTTTTTCGAGAGTCTCGAGAATTTCATTGGCGCGTGCAATCACCGGCTTGGGCAAGCCCGCGAGCTGGGCGACGTGAATTCCGTAGCTGCGGTCGGTGCTGCCGGGAACGATCTGGCGGAGGAAAATGATCTTGTCGCCGTATTCGCGCACCGCCACATTGTAGTTGTTGACTCCGCGCCGGCTCTGGGCGAGCTCGGTTAATTCGTGATAGTGGGTGGCGAACTGGGTGCGGCAGCGGCTGACCGGATCGTCGTGGAGGAACTCCGCCACCGCCCAGGCGATCGAGAGTCCGTCAAAAGTGCTGGTGCCGCGGCCGATTTCGTCGAGGATGACCAGACTGCGGTTGGTCGCGCAGTTGAGGATGTTGGCGGTTTCGACCATTTCGACCATAAAGGTGCTTTGACCGCGGGCGAGGTCGTCGGCCGCGCCGACCCGGGTGAAAATCCGATCGACCAGCCCGATTTCCGCCTCGTCGGCGGGGATGAAGGAGCCCATCTGGGCCATGATCACCAACAACGCGGTCTGGCGGATGTAGGTCGATTTCCCGGCCATATTGGGGCCGGTGATGATCATCATCCGGTTGGCGTCGCAGTCGAGCAGCACGTCGTTGGGGACGAAGCGCTCGCCGGTCGCCATCGCGGCGTCGAGCACCGGGTGGCGGCCGCCCTTGATGGACAAGGTTTCGCCGGTATTGACCCGGGGCCGGACATAGCGGTATTTGCGGGCATCTTCGGCCAGCGCGGCCAGCGCGTCGACATTGGCCAGCGCCGCCGAAGCGGCCTGGATCGCGGCGGTATGCGGCAGCACCAGGTCGCGGAGCTCGATGAAAAGCTGGTACTCGAGCGCCTTGGACTTCTCCTCGGCGCCGAGGATCTTGCTCTCGAGCTCCT
>CAZRFG010000189.1:0-6863 GCA_964599205.1 uncultured Victivallaceae bacterium | reverse complement strand
GCGGAAAAACCTCCGCTTCCGGATCGTTCCCGAAATTACTTTTGCAATCGGCTCATCCACAAGAAGTTTCGCCATGGTTTTCCGCAACGCGGAAAACCATGGCGACGGCACCGGCACCTTGCCGGTCGGGGTCCAGGGGCGAAGCGCCCTGGTCGCCATAGGCGAAATCCCAATTCTTTCTTTCCTATTTTTCTTCGAAGTCGTAGATGGTGACTTCGTCGAGCGGGGCGAGTTCGGAGATCAGGAAATCGCCGGACAAGCCGGTCGCGGGATCGACCGCGAGCGCCGGATGTCGGCGGTTGCCCTCCACCACGATTGCATCGCGTTTGCCTTTTTTCATTTTGCCGATCACTTCGCGCCCGTCTGGGGTGAGGAGCGCCATGCCGCTCTCGACCAGGGCGGGGGGCGGCAGCAGCGCGCCGACGCCGGTCGCCGGGTCGTAGGTGCGGAAGCGGCTGCGGCCGCGGAGGAGCGAGTACTCTTTGAGGGTCACTTCCTTGCCCTCGATTTTGGCAATCGGCGCGGCCATCCGGGAACTGTAGAGGTAGTTCCCCGTCCGCCGGCAGGCATCCGGCGCCGCCGAACGCAGGGAGAGGCGGCTGCCGAAGATATCGAGCTTGCCGATCCGGGCGCGGAAGGGCGAAGCGGCCTTGACCACGGTTTGGCCGTTGAACGCGATTTCGCCGTCGTTGAAGACAAAGGCGTGTTCGATCCCGCCGCTGCGGTCGAGCAGCAGCACCCCCGCCTGTCCCCGGAAGCGGCCGCCGTCGACTTCGACGGCTTTGGCCGGCGACTCGAGGGCATTGAAGACATAGGCGGTTTTGCCGTCGAGGTAGCGGATTTTGAGCAGCGTTGCGGCGAAATCGCACTGGCGGGGTTCGATCGAGGCAATTGCGCTTTCCTGTCGCCCCGGCTCAAAGACGGTGACGAAGTTGCTCTTGAGCCCGGTCTCGCCCTGGCGGCGGCGGATCAAATAGGCGACTTCCTTCGGCGATTTTTCGGCGAGCTGGGTCTTGCCTGTGGCGAGGATCAGCGTTTCGTCCGCCGCCGGGGCGACGGGGTGGATCACGATCCCCTGTTTCAGCGCCGGATCGAAATGGAGCATGGCGACCGGCCCGGCGGCGGCGGGGGCGGTCCGGCAGCGGGTCAGATACTGGTAACCGCCGCCGCGATAGGCGCGGTAACTCGTACTGCCGGTCTCGATGTCGCGAAGCGCGGGGTCGTCGTGGAATTTCCCGTACGGCACCTTTTCCCCGGCCAGCGTTCCCAGTTGTTCGGGGCCGAAGACGATCGCGGTTTTGACCTCGGGTCCGCTGCCGTGAAAGAAATAATCGTGCTGTTTCCCGCCCTCGACCCGGAAGAAATCGACCGCGGTCATTTCGCCGTCGCCGCGGTCGAAATAGAGGACGCTGCGGCGGTAACGCGCCATGCCGGAATAAGCCTGCGGCGCTTCGGCGTCGACGAAATGGGCAAATTTGCCGCTCGCAAAGGCGCGGCACTCGGCTCCTTCGCCGCTCTGGCGCGCGGCGTCCACCACCACCGTGTTGTGGGTGAGGGTGTTGCTGAAGTAGCCGTAGCGGCGGGGATCCATGTCGCTTGCGGTATCGGGATAGCCGAAGTCCGGGGTCAGCGGGGCTTCGCCGCTGAAGAATTCGAGGTGGAGCCGGTCGTAATGCCCGTGCTTGAGCTGCTGTGTGTGCAACAGCAGCATCGCCGCCGGATGCTCGGGCCGGCCGTTCTGGAGCAGCGCGACGCCGTAGCCGGGGAGGTGGGAACTCTGGAACAAGGTCCGCCGGTCGAATTGTCCGGCGAGCTTTTGCGCCTGCTGAAAAAGCTCGGGCTCGAGTCCGGAGCGTTCGCCGGCGGGGGCGGCTTCGAGCAGCGCCGCCGCGGCGGCCGGTTCCGGCCAGGCGCGGAAGATCGAGGCGGCGGTCGCCGCTTCCGGCATCATCCGGGGGGCGCGCAGATCCCCCGAGTCGCCGAGGGCGGGGGTGAACTTGCCGAGCACGACTAATTTTCGCGGCCAGCTGAAGACTTCGCGAAGGTGGGGGGCGCGGCGGTAATAGTCGAGCCCGAGCGGCTGGAGCGCGTCGAGGATTGCCGCAAGATGGCCGATCCAGAGGAAATTGTAATTCGGCGACTCGTAGGGGACGCCGTCGCCGTAGAAGTTGTTGGTGAGGGCGTAGTCGAGCGGGGTTCGCGCGCCGACGCTGTCGGCATTGACCGAGCTGGTGATGAAGTTCACCATCGCGGCGCGGTCGGGATCGCCGGGGACGCCGTCGAGCACCCGGGCGACGTTGAGCAGCGAACGCTGGTGCATTCCGAAGTTGCCGCCGACCCGGAACGGCGGGGTCATGATGTCGCGCGCCGCCTGGCGCAGCAGTTTTTCCTCGATGTCATGCCGCACTCCGGCCATATTCCGGCCGGTCGCCGCGACCAGCACCGGCCGCTCGGTCAACAGCGCCGGGAAAATCGCGTCGTAGACCCGCGCCGCCGCCTGGATGCTGACCGTTTCCCAGATCGCATTGATCACCCGGCCCTGATAGTCCGGCGAAAATTCGGTGGCGTAGCGCGACTGGCGGTTGTGGTCGTAGTCGCTCCAGCGGTCGGCCAGTTTGGCCAGGATCAGTGCGGCGCGGTCGGCGTAAGCGTCGTCGCCGGTGTCGAGGTAGCACATCGCCAGCGCGACCAGCGTGGTGCGGATGAGCTTGTGGTAGGTCCAGTGGTTGTAACAGGCGACAAACCAGTATTTCTTTTCCTTGCCGGGAATCCGGCAGCCCCAGCCGTCGTCGACGTATTCGCCCTTGAGAAGACTTTTGTCGGCGAGGCCGCTCCGGAGGTAGGCTCCGAAGTCGTTGTCGGGGAAGACCCGGCGGCAGATCGGACACTCGACCTTGAACGGCCGCTCCGGGGTGATGATCCATGGCTGGCGGCCGTAGCGATAGATCGCTTCGCCGCAGACCGGACAGCCGTCGAGGTGGACCGCGAAGGCGCGCGGCACCTCCGGCGGCAGGATCATCCGCGCCCAGTCGTCGAGCTTCATCGCCATCGCCTCGGCGGCGATCTCCCGGTATCCGGCGAGTTCGGCTTTGCCCGCTTCGGTGTGATGCCAGCGTTCGCGCATCGCCGCAATTTCGGGTTCGCGGTAGAAACTCCGGGCGGTCTTGCCGGGATCCGCCGAAACCGCGCCGACGGCGAGCAAAAACAGCAGCAGCAAGGTTTGCTTCACGGCGTCACCGGCGGGATCGGACTCGAGAGGTGGGTGCCTTCGCGGTTGAAGTAACAGCGGATGCCGATGTCATAGGCGTCGGTGTTGCCCTGCGCGGTGGCGTGGCCGTCGGCCCAGGCCACGTTGACCATGACGCAGTGGCGGCGGTGAAAGGTGGCGCAGGTGGGGCCGCCGGTACAGTCGCGGTTGACGAAGGCGAGTTGTTCCATCTGGCTTGCGGCGGATTCGCGATAGGCGGAGTCGGCGACCAGCAGCACTTTTGACGACTGCCGGATTTTCGGCAAAAAGTAATAGCAGTTGTTGGTGAAACTGCCTCCCGCCGCGTCTTCGGAGCCGTCCGGCAGGTATTTGCCGCCGAAGGCGCGACCGTTGGTCATGAAGCCGCGGCCGCCGTAGACCCAGGAGGTGCCCTCGTTGCCGCCTTTGCGGAGCAGGCTCGGGCAGAACATCGCCTTGTCGTTCTGAAGGTACTTGGCGCTCTCGGGAAAGCCGCTGGCTTTTTCGCCGGTCAGGAACTGCGACCAGCGGCGCTGGATCGCGCTGCTGAGCCGCACCCGGATCGCCAGATAATCGCGGTTGTCGCCGGCGTAGAGCATAAAGGCGGTGCCGCACTGCCGCAGATTGTTGAGGCACTTGGTCGCCTGCGCCCGGTCGCGGGCCTGATTCAGCGCGGGCAGCAGCATCGCGGCGAGGATGGCGATGATCGCGATCACCACCAAGAGCTCGATCAGCGTAAAGCAACGATTTCGATTCATCAACGGATCTCCTTCGGTTGTATTATCTTTTTCTACACGTGTAGAAATGGTTGACAAAAAAAACATTCCGCGCCGGCGGTAAAAATTTCATTTTTTTTACTCACACGTGTAGGAATTTTCTATATTGTACAATATATTATGTCAAAAGTCAATAGCGAAAAGGAAAAATTCGGTGAAAAATTTCAAAAATATGACCGATTTCGCCGCCGCTTTGGGGCTGTCGCGGAGCACCGTATCGTATGTTCTCAACGGCAAGTCGCGCGAGCGGAATATCAAAAAAGAGACCGCCGAGCGGGTGCTCGAATTCGCGCGCGAAAACAACTTCATGCCGAGTTTTTTCGGACAGGCGATCAAGGGGTTGATTTCGACCGACGTCGCGATCATGCTGCCGCCGGAGCCGTTTGAACACCACAAGCAGGTGTTTTTTGAACTGATCGCCGAATTCCAGCGCCTGAAGCTCCGCTATATCGTGCTGCCGCTCCTGGAACAGGGGGAAAATCTGGAGTCGCTCGAGCGCATCCGGAGTTTCAAAGTGCGCAATGTGATCATCATTTCGGCCGCCACCATGTGGGAGCCGGAGCAGTTCGACTGGTGGCGCACGATCGCCTGTCAGCACGACGGGATCAATTTCTTCTTTTACGACTTCCGCTACGAACTCGCGCCGGAACGCGAAACCCTGCCGGACAATTTCTACACCACCGGCTTCAACCGTTTCGCCGCCTACTGCCGGGTGGTGAGGTTCGTCGCCGAATGCGGGTACCGTTCATTGATCAGCTACCGTTTCCTCGGCCTGCCGGAGGCGGAAAAGGTTGCCGCCGAATGCGGCTTGGAGCTGATCCGTCCCCCCTCGCGCCCGCCCAACGCCGATCTGGTCCGCTACGGCCGGTTGATCGCCGGGCAATTGCTCGAGCGCGGACGGCCGGAACAGCCGACGGCGGTATTCGTCAGCAACGACATCGCCACGGTGAGCGCGATCGACTGCCTCGAGGAGAATGGTTTCCGGGTGCCGGAGACCTATGCTTTCATCTCCTGGGACAGCCTCTTCATCAGCCGCTTTTTCGCCCGCAAACTGACCAGTGTGGAGGTTCCGCGCGCGAAAATGCTCGAAATGACCATCCGCTTTGTCCGCGGCGAAGCGATTCCCCGCCACTTCGAGGTCGACACCGAAATCAAAGTCGGCGATACACTGCACCCATAATTTTTGTGCCGGGAAATCTTGCCTGATCAAATACGGTCTTGAAAAATCATATATGATGCGATATATTCATATATGAATAAAAAGTTCCGGATATAGAGTGAGGGTGAAGTATGGCGGACGATAACAATTCGGTGCCGGCGCTGGCGCGGGGGCTCGAGATTCTGCAGCTGGTAAGCGAAGAGGAGCTGGCGGCGGCCGCGCTCGGCGAGCGGCTCGGGATTCCCAAGGCAAGCCTGGGGCGGATGCTCAAAGTCCTCGAAAAGAGCGAGTTCATCGAAATCGATCCCGACACCCGGCTGATCCGCGGCGGGCGCGCCCTGATCCTCGCCGGCGACGCGGCAACCCGCCGCCATCCCCTCACGGTGCGTTTCCTGCCGCTCCTCCACCGGCTCGGCGAGCGCTGGGGCCAAACCTTTGCGGTCTACCGTTATATCCACCCCTTTCAACTGATTTGGCAGCTCAAATACGAGCCCGCCGGAGGGATTCCGACCCGGCTCGCCGGGTTCAAGCTCCGCGCCCTCAACCTCAACGCCCAGGGCCAGCTCTTCCTCTCCCGGCTGAGCGACCGCGAGGTGGCGGAGTATATGGCAAGTCCCCTGATCAAAGCGGCCACCGAACGTACCTTGATGACTCCGGAGGCGATGCTCGCCCGGGTCGCCGAAATCCGGCGGCAGGGGTATGCCTTTCAGGAGCGCGAGAACCATCCGGCGATGCGCCAGCTCGCGCTGCCGCTCGCCGGGCCGCGCGGCGAAGTCCTCGCCCTCGGCTGTTTCCTGCCGCTCGACCGGCCGGAGCTTGACGCGCTCCGCGACGATATGTTTCGCGAAATCGGGATGCTCCGGGAAAACAATTGACCCCAAGGATACCGCGATGAAACCTAATATCCTCTTTTTGATGTGCGACCAGCTCCGCGGCGACGCTCTCGGCAGTTCCGGCAATCCGGCGGCGGAAACCCCGCACCTCGACTTCCTCGCTTCGCGGGGAACCGTTTTCGAGCGCGCCTATTCGGCGTGTCCGTCGTGTCTTCCCGCCCGCGCTTCGCTGTGGAGCGGACTCGACCAGTACCACGCCGGAATCCTCGGCATGGGCTCGGGCCAGCCGCAGCTCCGCAACACCTTCACTCACACCCTTGCCGGTGAGCTGACCCGGGGCGGCTATCAGACCATGCTGGTAGGCAAAGGCCACTTTCACCCCCAGCGCGAATCGATGGGCTTCGAGCGGGTCTGGCTCGACGAGTCGGGACGCCGGGACTCACCCGGCTTCGTCAGCGATTACCGCACCTGGTTCGCCCGGCACGCCCCCGCCGGAACCACCCCCGACGACCACGGCGTCGAGTGGAATTCCTGGCTGGCCCGGCCGTGGCACCTCGCCGAGGAGCTCCACCCCACCGCCTGGACCGTGATGCAGGCGCTCGACGCGGTCGCCGGTCGCGACCCGGAGCGGCCGCTCTTCCTCAACGTCTCCTTTTCCCGGCCGCATTCGCCCTATGTGCCGCCCCCGTATTTCTTTGAACTTCACGAGCGTAATCCCCGGCTTCCGGAGCCCGCGATCGGCGACTGGTGCGATTCGCACCGCGACGCCGATGCCGGGCTCCATACCGAGGCATGGCACGGCGACATCCGGTCCGACCGGGTGCGGCGGGCTCGCGCCGGGTATTACGGCGAAGTTTCGTTCATCGACA
>CAZRFG010000188.1:0-6908 GCA_964599205.1 uncultured Victivallaceae bacterium | reverse complement strand
GAAGACCCGGCGCTCTACTGCATCAACCTCATCAACGAAGCGACGCTGCCGACCATCCTTCCCCGGGCAACGCCCCGCTGCCGGGAAATCGTCGACCGGGCATTCGGGAGTTACCTCGCTGAGCGCGGAATCGCCGATACGCCGCAAAACCGGGCCGAGCACAACAGTGCTTTTCTAGAACATGCCGGGCTGGATTTCTACAACCACATGAAGCGGGAACTGCGCGCGGTCGGCGTCCGCATTCCGTTGAGCGACCAGAATTACGAGCCGACCGCCGGACTGACCCGGCATTATTACGATTACGTCGACATGCACTTTTACTGGAACCACCCCACGGCGATTGCCAAAAACGCGGATGAGCTTCCGGTCAATGTGGGCAACACTTCTGCCCTCGCAGCCTCCGGCGGTCCGCTGCGCTGGGTTTTCCCGTCGGCCGTCCACGGCAAACCCATGGTCGCGTCGGAATGGAATTTCTGCTATCCCAATTCCCGGCTTTTCGAGGGCGGAATCGTCGTCGGAGCCTATGCCGCGCTACAGGATTTCTCGGGCTTGATGCAATTTTATTTCGCCGGAATGCGCGGCGAGGAGAAAACACCCAACCTCAATTGTTTCATCATCGGCCAGAATCCGCTGATGCGGCTCTCTGCCCGGTGCGGCGCACTGCTTTTCCTGCGCGGCGACGTGAAGCCGGACCCGCGCGGCGTACTGGTGACGGAGCGGGCTGCCGATCAAATCGGAAGCCGGCTGCCGATCATCGCCCGGATTCGGCGGATCTCGCAGGGCGCGCCAAAAGATCTGCCGCTCATCGCCGTCCCCGGCGAAACCGGTCTGGCGCAGGATCGTCCCGTCATCGTCCGCCGCGAAGAAGAGCCTTTCCTGCAAGAGCTGCGGGAACATCGGGTGATCCCATCCAACATCTCCGCCCAAAAGGGCGCGCCCATCGTCAGCATCACCGGCGAGCTGGAAATGGTGCCGGAAGCGGAGACGCTGAAAGTGCTGACCGCCAAAAGTGAAGCCTTGCTGCTCTGTCCGGGGCAAACCCTCGCCGGACGTTTTCTGCAAGTGCGCAACGGCACGGCCCCGGCGGCGTTTTTCGCTTCGAGCATGGACGGAAAAGCGCTTGCCGAAAGCCGTCGGATCGTGCTGATGCACCTCACCGATGTGAAGGCGGACGGGATCACTTTCGGCGACAAAGAGATGGCGTTGTGGGAAAAAGCCGGCGACGCCGGCAAACTGCTGCTGCGCCGCAACACCGCCGAATTGACACTCAGCACCGCGCGTCCGATGCAGGTTTTCGCCTGTGACTACACCGGAAAACGCCGCCAGGAAGTCCCGGTCCGGACCGATCACGGCAAGACTCGGATGCAGTTGGACAACACGCTCGGCAACCGTGGCGTGCTGCTTTATGAAATTGTATTGCAGTAGGAAAATTCGCCGATCCGAGGAGGGCATTTGGCGCTCTCCTTTTTCACCGGATCGGAAAAATTCCCGTTAAAAAAACATACGAATTGGAAATCCCGCCCATGCCGCCTCCGGCAGTTTGCGGTGAGCGCGTGAATTCCCATTCGGAACCAAGTGGATATGGAGCAAAATGAGCGTTGTGCCAGGAAACCATCCGGACGGTCCGCTGATGCGGAAAAAATACTTTTCCGATATTAACTTTTCTCGGATCGGACGCATTCAGACGCCGCAGAAGCCGACCCTCAACCATCAGCGGATCTGTGACTTTTTCACCTTGGAACTGCTGTCGCAGGGGGAGTTTACATTGCTGTTCAACAACCGGCATTTGCCGTTGAAAGCCCCCGCGATTTTCTGGCTGTCGCCGGGCGATGTTTTTGACTTCCGTCCGCCGTGGGAGCCCAATAATTTTGAACACTGCTGGATCAATATGACCGGAAAACGGGCGAGACGGATCCATGAGGCGCTCAACCAACTCTCCCCGCAGGACCCGTATCTCGCACTGCCGCATTCCGGCCGTCTCCCCGAGCTTTTTTTAAGCGCGCTGAATGATTTTCTCGCCGCGCCGAAAGTAAGGCACGAGGCCATCGCCGTCTATGTGGAGACTATCATGGAGCAGATTTACCGCATCCTCACGCCCGCCGCCGGCGGGTTCCGCGAAGACCATCAGATCCGGCGTATCGCCATGCAGATCCACGACTATCCGGAGCGCCCGTGGGAAATCCAGAAACTTGCCGTCGCCAACGGCATGAGCTGCTCCAATTTTCGGATCCGCTTCCGGAAAACCATGGAGCTCTCCGTCTACGCCTATATCCGGGAACAGCGGCTCAACCGTGCCTATCAATTCCTGGACAGCGGCCAATTGCTCAAAGAGGTGGCGCAGCAGTGCGGATTTTCCTCGCCGCTGGCGCTCTCCCGGGCATTCCGCCACAAGTATGGGGTGTCGCCGCAAAAATACATCCATGAAAAAACACACCACGCGCTGAATTACGGAGGATCCCTGTGAAAAACATCCCTTTCGCCGCTTTGCTCTCCGCCATCATCTGCGCTGCGGCGACAGCGTTGTCGGCCGCGCCGCGCCTCTCGGAAAACGATGCGCTGGCGCTGCTGAAAAAACTCCCGGCAAAAAACCGTCTCTTCTCGGATTTCGCCTTTGACCGACGGACGCTTGAACAGCGTTTTGCAGGCACGCCGCTCCTTGGGGACTGCCTCGCGCGCGCCGACGCGCTGCTTCCCTTGCCGCCGCGGCCGCGCATCATGGAGGGACGGCGGCTGCTTTCCACGTCCAGCGAAATTCTCGGCAGAATCACCCATCTGGCCATGGCGTACCATCTGACCGGAAACGCCGCCTACGCCGAACGGGGCAAGGCGGAAACATTGAATCTGGTGCGCTTTCAGGACTGGAACCCCGCTCATTTTCTGGACACGGGGGAAGCGGCGCTTGCCGCCGCCATCGGGTATGACTGGCTGTACGACTCTTTCACCGCCGAAGAACGCGAGGAAATCCGCCGCGCCCTGGTGGAAAAGGCGCTCCGTCCCGGATTGGCGGGAAATCCGGGGTGGCGTTTCGGAGTCAACAACTGGACGCAGGTCTGTCATGCCGGACTGCTGGCGGCGGCACTGATTGCGGCCGACGACGTGCCGGACCTTGCGGCAAAAACCGTCGCCAACGCGGTGAACTCCCAAGAAGCCGTGATGCGCGAAAGCTACTCCGCCAACGGAATTTATCCGGAAGGAATCTCATATTGGGTATACGGGACCGGTTTCCAGGCGGCAACCATGGCGCTGCTTCATCATGCTTTCCTGACCGATTTCGGGTTGGAGAGCCTCCCCGGATGGGATCGGACCGGCGGATTCACCGCCGCCGCCCGCGGCCCGTCGGGGCTGGGTTACAACTACGGGGACAATTCAACCCGGACCGGGCTTTGCTATCCCCACTTCTATCTTGCCGGGCGGTTTCAACAGCCGGGCTTTCTCGTACCCGTTCCGTCGGAGCGGCAAGCGGCATCCCCGGTGACGGCGGACGTTGCAAGCGTGCGTCTGATGCCGCTTGCGCTGCTCTGTCCGCCGCCGCCGCGGGAGCGGACTTCGCCGCCGCCCCGCGTCTTCTGGACTGGCGACGAGGCGACGGTTCCCGTCGCACTGTTGCGCGCCGGGACCGTTCAAGAGGAACTCTTTCTGGGCATCAAAGGCGGCAAGCCCAATTCAAACCACGGCCACATGGATAACGGCTCTTTCGTTTTTGACGCCGGTCCGGTCCGCTGGGTGGAGGACCCGGGGAGTGAAAACTATACCCGGATCGAGGCCCTGGAAATGAATCTGTGGAGCCGCAATCAATTCAGCGACCGCTGGAAACTCTTTCGGCTGGGGCCGGAGGGACACAGCATTCTGCGGCTCGCCGACCGCGAACTGCGGGTCGACGGCTATGCGTCGATGGCGCTGCTTCCGGCGCAGGGAGACGCGCTTCCCGAGGTTCAATTGGACCTCTCGCCGCTGTTCGCCGGCGACGGGAAAGTCATCCGCCGCGCGAAACTCGCCGCGTCGGGATTGCAGATCTCCGATCAGGCCTCCGGCTTGAAGCCGGGAACGCCGGTGCGCTTCCAGTTTCTCACCCGCGCCCGGGTGGTCAAGCAATGGAGCAATCAGTTGGAGATGAGTTGCGGCGAAAGACGTTTGACGGTGCTGGCGCCCGCCGGGAGCGATTGGGAGATCGTTTCGGCGACCCAGCTCGCACACAGCTTCGACACCGTCGAGCCGGACTGGAAACGCCTGTCGTTCACTCGCCATGCGGACGCCTCCGGCTCCGTCAGCGGCACGGTGGAATTCCTGCCGCATCCGGCGCCGCGCCTCTCGGAACCCGAAGCTCGGACGCTGCTGAAAAAGCTTCCGGAGCGGCACCGCATTCTCACCAATCCCGATTTCAAGCGGGAAACGCTGGAGAGCCAGCCGTTGAGCAAAGCGATGATCCGGCGTATTCTGACCAATGCCGACGCGATCCTGAAATTGCCGCCGCTCCACCGTGAGATGCTGGGACGACGGCTTCAAACCGCCTACCGCCTCCCGGCGCGGGTTTCCACGCTCAGCGCGGCATGGCATCTGACGGGCAACCCCGCCTACGCCGATCGCGCCAAAGAAGAAGTTCTGCTGGCGGCGAGCTATGCCGATTGGAATCCGGCGCACTTCCTCGACACCGCGCGGATTTCGCTGGGTGTCGCGCTCGGATATGACTGGCTGTATGACCGATTCACGCCCGAGGAGCGCCGGACAATTCGCCAAGCGTTGATCGAAAATGTCCTGAAACAGGGTTTGAGTCAGGATCATTGGTGGCGATTCTGCAACAACAACTGGGCGCAGGTCTGTCACCTCGGAATGCTGGCAGCGGCGCTGATTGTATCCGACGACGCCCCGGACCTTGCGGCCCGAGCCGTCACCGATGCGGTGAATGCACAGGAGCGGGTGATGCGCGAATGCTATGCCGCCAACGGGATTTACCCCGAGGGGCCAGGCTACTGGAGCGCGTCCAGTGACCAGGTGCTGCTGCTGAATATGCTGACCCATGCTTTTCACACCGATTTCGGGTTGGAGAGCCTTCCCGGCTGGGATCGGACCGGACAGTTCTTCGCTGCCGTCCGGGGGCCGTCCGGGAGGTTCTACAACTTTGCGGACAGCGACACGGAAGTGGAGCTGAGACTTGCAAATTTCTATCTGGCAAGCCGCTTTCACGAACCGGCGTGTCTGCCGCCCGATCTGCTGAAGAAGTTTGAGAATTTCTGCATGGACGGCGTTTTTTATCCGGAAAACGGCGTATGGGCGCTCTTTCCCATGCTGCTGTGTTATCCGCCGCCGCTGCAGGAGTGGATTTCGCCGCCGCCCCGCGTCTTCTGGAGCGGCGACGGGGCGACGGTTCCCGTCGCACTGTTGCGCGCCGGGAGCGGTCAAGAGGAACTTTTTCTGGGGATCAAAGGCGGCAAACCCGATGCCAATCACGGCCACATGGATAACGGCTCTTTCGTTTTTGACGCCGGTCCGGTCCGCTGGGTGGAGGACCCGGGGAGTGAAAACTATACCCGGATCGAGGCCCTGGAAATGAATCTGTGGAGCCGCAATCAATTCAGCGACCGCTGGAAACTCTTTCGGCTGGGGCCGGAGGGACACAGCATTCTGCGGCTCGCCGACCGCGAACTGCGGGTCGACGGCTATGCGTCGATGGCGCTGCTTCCGGCGCAGGGAGACGCGCTTCCCGAGGTTCAATTGGACCTCTCGCCGCTGTTCGCCGGCGACGGGAAAGTCATCCGCCGCGCGAAACTCGCCGCGTCGGGATTGCAGATCTCCGATCAGGCCTCCGGCTTGAAGCCGGGAACGCCGGTGCGCTTCCAGTTTCTCACCCGCGCCCGGGTGGTCAAGCAATGGAGCAATCAGTTGGAGATGAGTTGCGGCGAAAGACGTTTGACGGTGCTGGCGCCCGCCGGGAGCGATTGGGAGATCGTTTCGGCGACCCAGCTCGCACACAGCTTCGACACCGTCGAGCCGGACTGGAAACGCCTGTCGTTCACTCGCCATGCGGACGCCTCCGGCTCCGTCAGCGGCACGGTGGAATTCCTGCCGCATCCGGCGGCCGGCCGCCGCCCTTAAGGCGCGTGTCCGCTTCGGTCGTCGCCCTTCGCCGGGCGGCTGGCTCTTGCCGCGCCTGCGGTGGATCGGTTCGAGGTCCGGCGGACGCTTCAAGGGATCAATCTCTCGACGGACGGGATTGCGGTCACCGACGGTCGGCAGTTGCTTCATCTGCCGGTCGACTGGAGCCTCAAGGCGAACCTGACGCTGCCGTTTCCTCACGCTTTACTTGCCGCCGCCCCTCAGGGACCAGGCAAGCTCTGGTGCTGGGGCGACTGCTTCAAGCTCAAGATCGGCAGCTTCAGCTGGATCGGACGCAGTCTCGGGAACTATCCCAACTGGAAGCAGGTCATCCCGGAGGACAAGGCACTGGATTATCGGATTACGCTCCGTGAAACCGAGGCTCTGACCGCTTTCCTCAAAACCGTGCCGGATCATCCGCCTTTCCACGGGATCGAGTTCAACGTCACACCGCAGGGCGTCGTGGTGATCCCGATGGACTTTCCCGGTATGGAACTCAAAGTCGACGCCGAGTTCGTCGGCGTCCGGCCGCGGGCGGTGCTCTCGCTCGACAAGTACACTCTGCTGCGGATGCTCCAGCAAGGCTATCATTCGTTCCGGGCATATTCGGACGGCATGATGCCGGTGATCGCCGAGGGCGGTGCCGGCAGATTCATCGCAATGCCGCTCCGCTTGAACCGCCCGGCAACAGTGCCGTCTGTCAATCAACCCGATAAGGAGGCCAAGACCATGGAACAGGGAACCAAGAAACCGGAAGCGGAACCCGTCAGCGCCTTCGACGAGCTCAATGCGAACGTCGAAGAGCTGCGTGGCAAGCT
>CAZRFG010000187.1:0-6930 GCA_964599205.1 uncultured Victivallaceae bacterium | reverse complement strand
GTTCTTTGCGCATCTGATCGTACAGCGCCAGCGCTTCCGGCGTCTTGCCGAGCCGCTCCAGCGCCGCCAGCTGAAGCGCCTGCACCTCGACGCTGCGGTCGCCCCCGGCAAGCTGTTTCTGGATCAGCGAAAGCCCGGCTTTGTTGTCGTTCTTCTCCAATGCGGCGACAATCGCCAGCCGGTTCAGCACCGGGTCATCGGGGAACACCGCAAGCTCGCGCCGGACGTCGGCGGGAGTCAACTCGCCGGCCGAAGCCTTGCCCAGCAGCACCAGCCGGTTGAGGAGAATATCGGGCGGCTTGACCGAACTCAGCAGCCCGGCCAGTCCGGCCGCCTCTTGGA
This sequence comes from uncultured Victivallaceae bacterium, assembly GCA_964599205.1. Taxonomy (GTDB): domain Bacteria; phylum Verrucomicrobiota; class Lentisphaeria; order Victivallales; family Victivallaceae; genus JAVBUI01. Next base: position 6,588 of record CAZRFG010000187.1, on the reverse strand, counting down.
AACGACCGCGCTGATAATAGAATTCCAGCATCGGACGCACCCGGTCGAGAATGCCCTTGGCGTCGAAGGTCCGGCCGGGAATCGCTTTGAAGGTTTCGACCGCCGCGGTCACATCTTTGATGTTCCCGGTTTTGAGGCCGTACCCGAATTTCATCATCGCCGCGATCTGGGTATTGAGCGAGCCGTCGAAGAGCTCCAGATGCTTGCCGAGGGTGTCGAAGTCGTTTTCAAGATAAGCGACCATCGCCCGGACATAGGCCGAATAAAGCATCGTGGTCTTGCCGCCGCGGACGAATTTGCCGTCGAGCTTTTTGAGATCGGCGAGCCGGGTCTGGAGGAAAAGCGACTCCGCCCAGTGCACCGCCGACGTTTCCGGCATGAAATAGTTGTTGGCCCGGGAATACGCATCCGAAGCCGCCTTCATCTCGCCGCGGCTGAAGTAAAAATCGCCCAGGAGATAGGTCGCCGCCTCCGGATTGCGCTCGGCCGCCAGTTTGAGCGCCGCCTCGGCGGCGGCAAAGTTCTGATCCTTGAACGCGCCGTCATAGGCGGTCAGCAGCGCCTCTTCGGCGACCACCGGATCGGCGGCGTTGAAAAACGGCTTCAAATCGGCATACGACGGAGTCGGGGATTTCAGGAATAAACCGACCAGACGCGCCGCTTCGGACTGGCGGTCGAGCTGGGCCAGCACCTTGCCGGCGTCAGCCGGGCGGCCGCTCCGGACCAAGGCGATGGCGTACATCCCGAGAAACGGCTTGCGTTTCGCTTCCGGCAATGCCTCGACGGCGGCGATCAACTCTTTGTAATCCATCGAACGGTAAAGGGCGTTGATCCGCCGGGCGACATACTTCTCCTCCAGCCGGTTGAGCGAAATGATCCGGTTCCAGCAGGAAGCCGCCGGGCGCCACAGATTCTGCACCTCAAAAATTTCGGCGAGCATCACCCAGGCGCCCTCATGGCTGTAGTCCTTGCGCAGGACCGCCTTCAACTTGCTCTTGGCCGCGGCGTAATCACCGCTGCGAAAGGCTTCGCCGGCCTGCACGAAAGTCGCAACCTGCCGCCGGCTCTTGAGAAACACCACCGTCGAAACTCCGACCGCGGCGATCACGATCAAAACGGCCGCAATCAACAGAATCCGCCGAAGGATTTTGTTCTTTTTCAAAATACTACCCCCTCAAAAAAAACGACATACCGCCAATTTGCGTCAACGGCGATACGTCGAAATTCTCCAACCTGACCCAAATCAAGCTGTGTGTTTCGCTTTTCGGCGCCGGATTGCCGCGGTGGACAGCAGTCCGCCGCCGATCAGCAGTCCGATCACCACACCGGGAAGCGGCTGACCGGCGATAATCACCTTGTCCCCGCCGAGCGCGATGAAATCCACGCCGCCGGAGCCGAAACTGAAGTTCATCCAGACATTCCCCGCCAAGTCGGGGGAATTGAGGAGACGCGACCCCAGTCCGGGATAATCGACCGTGCCGATCGATGAACCGATATAGTTATCCTTTGAAGTGATCCAGAAACTCACCTCGTCGCCGGTTTCGAAGTCGCCGACGTAATAGGCATTGGTGCTGACCTGATGACCGAGGTTGTCGGCGAAACTCACCGTCTTGGCCGTCCCGGTGCCGAGGGTCTGAATGCCGCCGGCGCTGGCGCCATACTTCCCGGCCGCCATATTGGCGAGATGGTTCAGGTCGGTCAAGCCGTCCCAATTGGATACGAAACTGGAAAACCAGAGGCTGCCGCCCTCCGTCACCTTGAGCTTGATTTCATTGGCAAAGCTCCAGTTCTGGACCCCGTTCGGATTGGTCACAATCTGGTACTGCAGCGCGGCAAAACTGCTCGCCGAAAGAAACATCACCCCGATCGCCGTTAAAAGCTTTTTCATCCCCGAGCCCCCTCATCAGTGAATATCGGCAAACTATGATTGTTTTATTCTCCAGTCCTTCAACTTTATTCCTATATTATACACCAGAAAAAAGTTTTTTGCAAATCATTTTCAGGCTTTTTTCGATATCAAATCAAACTTCCCGGACACCCTTTATGACCGCGTCAAAACGCCTGCGCCACAGAGTTGCAACCGTTTACCGCCGAAGAGCAAGCAAGAGCTCCGGCGAAGCGGTTAAGACCCGCTTGCAAACAGTCCGAACCGCTCCCCGCGAGTCATTCCGGACGGCCGCCTTGCCGGCAAAAAAAAACCGCTGTTCCGAAGAACAGCGGTTGCTTTACAATTGCCGGATCAGGCCGCCTGCCGGGCCGCTTTTTCCGCTTTCTTGCGGCGGATCGCCGCGGCGGAGAGAAGGCCGCCGCCGACCAGGAGACCGATCACCACGCCGGGAAGCGGCTGGCCGACCGGGCCGCCCTTGGCTTCGCCGCCCATGGCGATGAACTCGATCGAACCGTTGCCGAACCCGAAGTTGATCCGGGTGTTGCCGGCCACGTCAACCGTGTTGATCTGACGCGACTGAAGGGTGTCAGGCTGATTCACCAGACCGATCGACGAACCGACCACGCCAGTGTTGTTGGTGATCCAGAAGGTCACTTCATCGCCGGCTTTGAAGTCGCCGACATAGTACGCCTGAGTGGTGATGCTCTTGTTGATCTGGTCGTTGGTGAAAGTCACCGTCTTGTTTTCGCCGGTACCGAGCACCTGGTTGGTGCCGTTCACGGTGGCGCCGTAGTTACCGGCGGACATGTTGGCGATCGACCCCAAATCCGGCAGCGTGCCGCCGTACCAGTTGGAAACGAAACTCGAGAACCAGAGACTGCCGCCCTCGGTCACTTTGAGCTTGATTTCATAAGCCGGCGTCCAGTTCTGGGTGCCGTTGGAGTTGGTCAGCATCTGATACTGCAACGCCGCGAAACTGCTCACCGAGAGGAGAGCCAAGCCTACCGTCATCAAAATCTTTTTCATTATGGAAATCCCCCTTTTTGTTACTCTCATCAACGAAAATTTGATGCTATTTATTGCGGTAAATATATGATTCCGCCAAATTTCGTTATTATATTATACTGCAGAAAAACTTTTTTTCAAATTAAAATCACAAAAAAAGGCTAAATATATTTACTCCGGAAATCATTGCAGCAGCGCGACTATCAACGGTTCTTTCAGCACAAAAAAGCGCCCAGGGCGGCAGCTCCGAGCAGCAAAAGGAGAAAAGAACATTTGGTCTTGAGCTGCAGCCATGCCGCCGCCGCCGCCAGCGCCAGCGGGATCGGCCGGAGATAAAAATTCCACTCCGCCGGCTTTCCGCTGAAGAGGTCGCGGAAATAATCGACCGGCAGTTTGCCGCTGAACACCGAGAGCTCCAGGAAGACGATCAGCGCCACCACCAGCAGCCCGAATGCGCCCGGCCGCAAGCCGGCCAGCGCCCCGCGCATCCAGAGCGTTTTTTCATAGCGCGCCATGAAACGCATCGCCAGAATCACCAGCACCAGCGCCGGCGTCAGCAGTCCGACCGTCGCGACCACCCCGCCGGCCACCCCCTGCTGGATAAAGCCGACATAGGTCGCGGTGTTGATGCCGATCGGCCCCGGCGTCATCTGGGCCACCGCCACCAGTTTGCCGAACGCCTCCGCGGTCATGATGCCGCGGCTGTGGACCAGGTCGGCGATCAGGAGCGGCACCAGCGCATAACCGCCGCCGAAACTCAGCAGACCGTATTTGATGAAAAGGAAATAGAGTGCGGCCAGCGACATTCAGCGCTCCTCCGCTTTTTTCAGGCGCCGGACTTTGCACCAGACGTAGAACACGCCGCAGGGAATGGTGCCCAGCATCAGCAGCCCCGGATTGACCTGGAACACGGCCATGCCGACCACCATGCCCGAGGCCACGATGATTTCAAAAGCGCCGAGCAGCACCTTTTTGCCCAATCGCCAGGCGGTGGCGAAAATCATCCCGACGATCGCCGCGTTGACGCCGACAAAAGCGCCGTTGATCCAGCGGTTGTCCGCCGGCAGCATCGCCAAGCCGGTCGCCAGCAGCATGATCGCGATCACCGGCGGCAGCGCCGAACCGGTCAGCGCCGCCAGCGCCCCCCAAAATCCGGCCAAGCGGTAGCCGAGATACACCGAACCGTTGCAGGCGATGATTCCCGGCACGGTCTGGGCCACCGCCACCATATCGAGGAAGTCCTGCGATTCGATCCAGCGCCGTTTGCGGACGAACTCGCCCTCGATTACCGACAAGATGACATAGCCGCCGCCGAGCACCACCGCGGTGATTTTGGCGAATTCCCAGAACAAGGTCCAGACCACCACGCGCCGGGGAGGAAGTTCGGTCATTGATATTTCTCCAATCGTTGCAGCAGTTCATCACAAGGCAGCCCGATCACGTTGTCGAGCGGCCCCTCGATCGTTTGCACCAAATCGTCGCCGTGCTCCTGGATCGCGTAAGCGCCGGCCTTGTCGAGCACTTCGACTTGGTCGAGATAGCGCGCCGCGACGTCCGGAGAATACGGTTTGAAACGAACCATAGTCGATACCGCAAAGACTTCATTGACCGGGGGTTCGATCCGGCGCAACGCCACCCCGGTCACCACCCGGTGGACCCGGCCGGAGAGCGCGTTCAAGATCGCCAGCGCCTCCTCGCGGTCGCGCGGTTTCCCGATCACTCGCCCTTCGAAAAGAATCACCGTATCCGCCCCGATCACCAGCTCGTCCGGAAAACGGGCGGCCAGTTCGGCGGCCTTGAGCGCGGCGTTGAGCTTGGGCAGGTCCTCAACCGGTTCCGCCGTTTTCAGCTCCTCGACCGGCGCCGTTTCGACCCGAAAAGAAACTCCGCGTCCGGCCAGCAGTTCGCGGCGACGCGGAGATGACGAACCCAAAATCAGCATTTTTTCCTTCAAACGGGATTCCGGCATGGTCCGGTTCAGAATCCCGGGTTGATCGGCGGCACTTCGGCGACCGAATCGTCTTCGCGGTCGGCTTCCTTGCCGATGCCGACGCCTTCGAGCCGGATTTTCACCTGGCGGACGCTTTCGATCCCGAAGGTCTTGGCGAGCGTTTCAAAAATCAGCTTTTTGGCATCGCTCGACTGCTGCGGAAAGGCCGCCCCGGCGGCGGTGTCGAAGTGACAGTAAAGCTCGAGGAAATAATAGGCTTTGCCGCGGCGGAACAACTTGACCTCGTGGATATTGAAGGCCGGAAAACGGATCATCGCATGACGCAGCGTGTCTTCGATCGCGGCATAGGACACCAAAGTGTCGCCGTCGGCGGCGCGCACCGTGATCTCACGGCAGCGCCGGGTCCGCAGCAGCAGCGCAAGGACAATCTTGAGAAAAAGAATCAGCAGAATAACCGTCAACACCAGGCCCACACCGAAAATGTAGCCACGGTTGAAGTCATTGTTGAGCAGCTCGCGCCACTCCGCCAGCGAAGCAAAACATTCGTTCATCGTTTTACCCTTTCCCCCTGTTCACGGACGGACGGCTCAGCGCAACGGTTCAACCGGAGTTTCCGCTTCCTCGGCGCTTTCGGGTTCGGCTTCCGACTCCAGCTCCTGGACGATCACGTTGACTTTCAAAACGGTCATTCCGGTGGCGGCTTCGACCGCTTCGATCACCGCCTTCTGGATCGCGGTGGCGACCACCGGAACCTTGGTGTCAAAGAGCAAATTGACTTTGACGTCAATGGTCACCCGGTTGGTGTCCTCCTCCAGCGTCACGCCGATGGCGCGGTCCTGCATCCGGCGGTAGCCGACGATTTCGGCGATGTTGTCCACCAACGGGCTGCCGGCCAGCCGGGCCACGCCGGCGATCGAAAGGGTCGCCTTGCGGACCAGCGCGGAGATCACGTTCTCATGAATTTTGACCTCTCCCATCGGGTTGGCGTCGACCGAAGCACTGGCCGCGACACCACTTTTCGGAGAAACAGCAATTTTCTTTTCCGCGGGTTTCATTCTGATACCTCCCTTTTTTCCCGCCGTACTCCGCCGCCATCGCCTGGAGGCGGCTCAATGCCGCCGCCGCGATCGCCGGAAGGGCGCATCCCGATTGGATCGGGATTTTTCATCCGGCGGCCAGACCGGATCAAACCGGTTCCGGCCGCCTTTGAAGCGGGATTTTTTATGCTTGTTCCGGTTCGGCCGGCCGTGATGCCGACCGTTCCTGGATGAACCGCTCGATAAAACCGGTGTCGAATTTGCCGGCGACGAAATCCTTGTTGCTCAGGATCTGCCGCTGAAACGGAATGGTGGTCTTGATCCCCTCGATCTTGAATTCGTCGAGCGCCCGGCGGCAGACCGCCAGCGCTTCCTCGCGGGTGTCGCCGCGGACGATCAGCTTGGCGATCATGCTGTCGTAATACGGCGGAATCCGGTAGCCGCAATAGACGTGCGAGTCGACCCGGACGTTCATCCCGCCGGGGAGGATCAACTGCTCGACCTTGCCCGGACTGGGGGTGAAGTTGTTGAACGGGTCTTCGGCGTTGATCCGGCACTCGATGGCGTGGCCGCTGAATTTGACGTCCTTCTGACGGATGGTCAGACGTTCGCCGGCGGCGATTCGGATCTGCGCTTTGATCAGGTCGATGCCGGTCACCGTCTCGGTCACCGGATGCTCGACCTGGATGCGGGTGTTCATCTCCATG
>CAZRFG010000186.1:0-6942 GCA_964599205.1 uncultured Victivallaceae bacterium | reverse complement strand
TCCGCGAAATCCCAATCATCTGCCGCTGACTGCCGACTCCTGCCGGCTCGAAATCAGCCAAAACGAAGTCAAAAAATAACCCCCTTCGCTCTACATTTTTCAATTGGCTCGCCAATTGGAAAATGCCACCCGAATCGGCTTGGAAAAACAAGATCGCGGGAAGGAAAGACCCTTTCCACCAGACGGGACCGGCAAAAGTCGGCGGATGTCCGGCGCGATGCAGAAGATGATTGCGGCGATCCCCTCGAGCTGATCTGGCGGCGCTGTATTTTTGACCTCTGCGGCGTGACCGGCTTGCACCGCCGGATGTTCTCGGTGGTGGTGACCAGCACCGAAGCCGAGCGCGCCGCCTGGATCGACGAAGCCAAGATGCTGTGCCGCAAAGCCTTTCTGCGATAACCGTAACCGCTCCGGCGCTTATTTTTTCAACTCGGGGCCTTTGCCGGTGAAGGTGTACAGTACCCAACGTGCCAAGTTATACAAAAATGGCATTTTCTCCAACAGCCGGCTCACTGGAACAATAATTTTGTAGTAGCGTTTTTCCTTTTCGGTTTGCCAGGACGTGTCGAAATGATGAATGGCGCAGGTGTTCCCGGTCGGTTCGCCTTTTTGGGTGAACCAGTCTTTGGGGCAGAAGTATTCACTCGGGTACAGCGTGAATCCGTCAATCGTCTGAAGCGTGTTGTTCAGTACCAGACCGTGCTTGAGGCAGATGTCGGTTATGGTTTTGACGTTGGTGGTCAGGTCGTGGGAACCGTTGGGCTTGATGAAATGCCGGTGATCGTAGTCGGCAAGCAGCGCCTTGAAAAAGGGAAACCCTTCGCGGCAGCCCATCAGCGCGGTCTGGATTTGCGTTTTCGACTCAAATCCGGCCACCGCATCGTGAACCCGGAACCGGTCAATCGGCTTGATCAATTCGCAATCCGTGTCCATGTAGAAGCCGCCCTGCGTGACCAGCGCATAGAGCCGCACATAATCGCTGACGAACGCCCATCGCCGTGCTTCGTATGCCTCGCGTACATAAGCATTGACCGAGAGCTGGAAGTTGTCCTCGTTCCATTCGATGATTTCCCAGTCCGGGCAAAACTTTTTCCAGCTTTCAATGCATTTCCGGGCGAGCGGCGGCAAGGGATTGCGTCCGAACCAGACGTAGTGAATGCGCTTGGGAATAAGCGGAGTTGACGATTCCATTGATTTTTTCCTCAACTGTTCTTCATCCGCCTGAGCCGGGCGAGGGCCTCAAGCAAGATATGTTTGACCATATCGCGATTCAGCACATAGGCGAACACAAGTGCCAGCAGCAGCGACAAACAGTTCAACCAGAATAGATTCAAAAAATAAAGCCCGCCCGCCGCCGCAAACGCCATGAGCACGGCGGCGAAAAGCGGTTTGCTGTAACGAATATGCAAATGTTTCCGGATGTCGAAGTGGCGGTACACGGCCATCGCGGTGTACGCCGCCAGCGTGGAAACCGCCGCCGCCCATATTCCGATCAGCCACACCAGACTGAGATCGACCGCCAGGTTGATGCCTGCGGTCCATGCCGACATTGTCGCCGTTTTTTTTGATGCCTTCATGGCGAGGTAGATGCCGGAGTGGAAGCTGAGAATCACGCCGGCCAGTCCGGCCAGCACCAACACCGGGATATAGCGGTACGCCTGATTGAATTCGGGCGCGACGAGAATCGGAAAGGCAAGGCTTGTCGCTGGAAGCATCAGCACGGCCAATGCGCCGAACACGGCAAATTGCTTGTTGAAGATATCGGAAAAAAAGCGGTCGCGCTCCACGCTGCGGAAATTGAGCGTCGCCGATTCGGTCCAGGCGACCATGAAGGTACTCTGAGCGACGGCGAGAACCGAAGCGAAGCGACAGGCAATCGCGTATATTCCGTTTGCCGCCGAACCGATCACCACGGTGAGCACGGTTCGGTTTGAAACGTCCAGCACCCACCAGGCAATGCTGTTCGGTATATTCGGCAGAGAATACAGCACCAGCGTTTTGCGCATTCCGGCATCGACCGATCGGGTGTTCACGTAGCGATAAAGCCGGCAGGACAGGATGTTGTATACCGTGACCGCGCCGCCGGAAACGGCGTAGGCGATGAGGATGCCGCTCGCCCCGGCGTGAAAGACGAACAAGGCCAGGGCGATACCGCCGACATTGGCGAGGCTCTGGATGATCGCGCTGATGGTAAATTCCTTGTTGCGGCCCAGTCCGCGCAGCGCGTATGTGGTAAATGCCGTCGTAACCTGGCTCAGCATATACATATACAACTCAATGCCGAACTTGTAGTGGAGCGTCATGGTCACTGCGAAATACACCGCCGACGAAACCGCAAAGGTCGGCAGCGCGGTGAACACCGCGGTCGAGAACACGGTCCGAAGATGGTTTTCATCCTCCCTTGCGTCCATGAAGAACCGCCATACGCCCTGATCCACCGCCAGGACGACGAGCGGAGCGACCAGACCGCTATACGACAAAACCAGGTCAATGAAGCCGTACTCCCCGGTGGTCAGTTCCCGCGTCATGATCGGGAGCAGCACCACCATCGACAGGATCGCCGAGGCTTTGGACAGCCCGATCAGAAAAGTATTTGTTACAAGGCGCTTATACTCGCTCATTCCGGTCGAGGATCCTTTTTTCATACCAGTTGTAAAACCTTGCCGCCAGTGTCGGCGAGATCAGCATCGCCACGGCGAAGACTTTGAGCTTCAGCGGAATCGGGTTGAGCCACTGGCAAAGGGCGTATTTGCGCACTTCCCGCTTGCAGCGCTTGAAGTAAGTTTCGTACCGCGACACTTCGCCCGACCGCAGTATTTCCTTGATAATCGAGAAATGCACCCACCACCAGTGAAAGTTCCATGCCCGCAAGACTTTTTTTGACCTTACGACGAAGTTTTCCTTGAGATATTTCAGCACGGTCAACCCGCTGTTCCACCACGAGTCGAAGTTGAACTTCCTCGTCGCGCTCTCCGGGTTGCGGGTCTGGTGGTAAACCTTGCGATTGCCGGCCCCGACATGATTGGCAAGCTGGAATGCGGTAATTTCAATCGTGAGTCCCTCGCCGAACCAGAAGTTCGGATTGAAGCGCAAATGATGCCGGCGCCAGAAGTCCGCCCGGAAAATCTTGTTCCACACTCCTATTTCGACACCGTGCATAAAACCGTGTTGCACCGCTTCCTCGTTGGTCCAGATCGTGACTTCCTCAACCGGGGTCTGGCGGTCATTCGCGTCCTGAAATTGTTTGCGAGACACGCAGACGTCGGAATCCGTATCCTGCGCCAGCTTCACGAAATACGAAACGTAATCCGGTTCGACCCGGTCATCGCCGTCAATGAACATATAGTAGTCGCCGGTCGCAATATCCAATCCCGCGTTTCGCGCCGTGGAAACGCCGCCGTTCGATTGATGAATCATCTTGAACCGGTCGTCGCGGGCGGCAAATTCGTCCATGATTGTCGCGCAGCCGTCCGGACTGCCGTCATCCACAACGATGATCTCGATGTTCCGATGGTCCTGCGTTCGGCACGACTCCAGGCAGTTGCGAAGGTATTTATCCACCTTGTAGACGGGAATGATGATTGAAACCTTCGGCGTCTCGATTGTCCGCGCGCTTGCGCGGCAACGCGGATCCGTGGCGATTTGCGCGGCGGCCATATTTTCTTCTCCGATTTTCAGAAATTTGCCGGCCATGGCGTATAATTTACGGCGCACTTCAAACGACCTCCCGTATTGCCGCCAGAGGACATCAAGGGGCAAGGTCCGATCCCGCAGTCCGCGCATCAAAGCATCATAAAAGACCGGTCTGGCCGCGCGTTGCGCGGATTTGAACAATCCATGGCGGGACTCCGGACGGAGAACCGGCCCGGCGGCGGCCTTCAGCGATTCCACGGCGCGATGCCCGTGTCCGGTCAATGCCGTCAGCATGATTTCGCCGTGTTTTCCGGAGCGGTCCCGGTCATCGCCGAGGCGGATGTCGGCGGCGGAACGATCACCGAACGGACAATCGTAGCACGATGGCGCCCAGCAGTGGCCGTTTTCAAAAAAACGGAACAGCATATCCCGTTTCCGGTTCCTGATAACCCTTCGTCCATTGCCGGCAAGGCAAATGCATTCCTTCCGCCGTTTTCCCGTCCGACGATCGAAGATCACTTCCGGAAAAACTCCGGTATGATAATTGCGATTCGCCTCGTCCAGATATTTTTCAAACAGATTGTACGACGGAATGCCATCGCAAATCCGGTCGACGAGCAAAATATCATCCTGCTTTTCGGCGGAAAGCATCTGCCTGACGGCGGCAATCTGGCATGGCGTTCCGAATAACACGGCGCGACCGGCGTCGCGTATATCGGCAATCACCTCACTGAAGTCGCTCTGCAAAAACTGACGGCCGGCTACGCGCAACAACCCGTCCATGTCGCCGCTTTTGACCTTGATATGTTTTGCTCCGCGTTCCCGCGCGACGTAGGCGTCGGCATACACATCCCCGCCGGATCGGGAATAATGTTTTGCCAGTTCATACCTCGCCCCTTCCGACGGTGACCGCTCGAGATCGGACTGGTACGAGTAGCGCACCCCGTCGGCGACGACTTTCAGGCCGTTTGTATTGCGAAACGGGCACACTTTCTCGCACTCGCCGCAAGATACGCATTGCGTCGAGTCACAAAAAGCGGCAAGAAAACCGTTCGCGTTGCGTGCTATTTTCAGTGCCCCGGACGGGCAGACGCCGGCACACGCGCCGCAGCCGCAACATGCGGCGGTGGGGGGGCCATGGGAGGGCGCGACGGGAGTCCGGGTCGCCGTCGCCAGCGCGTTTTGCAGATACGCGAGTGATTTTTCGCGCTGCTCGCCAAGCCGGACAAAAACGTCGCTCCAGACAATGCTTTTGCCGCAGTTTTCCGCCCCTTCGACATTTTCGACCAGCCTGCCGGCAAGCCCTAAAAGGTCAAGAAGATGGTAAAGGCGCGAGTTTTGATTGGTTTTGCTCTTCTTTGAAAAACGCTCGAAGACGCTGAACGGGCGTTGATACAGCACCGCAAAAACCATTCCGTGGAACGAGTCCGTGCATACATACGCGGCATTGCGGATCAGGTCGACAAATTCAGTGGGGGCGGTGTCCGGCGCTGTCGTGTCCCGTTTGAGGTCACGTTTGAATACCGGTATTACTTTGAGCGGCAAGCTGAGCCTGGCGCGGATTTGCTCGACGAGCTTCCAGGTTTTGCGGTTCCAGCCGAGGAAATAACACAAGATATATTTCTCCGCCGGCGCCGCATGGCCGCCGACCACATCGTCCCATTGTTCCGAGGTCAGCAACAGCGACGGGTCAAGGGCGACAAACGCGTCTTTGCCGCACCATTCCCGGATCAGTTCCGCGCCCTGGCGTTCCCGGACGGACAAGTGCGGAAAGCGTTCAATCAGTTCTTTCATCCGCGTCCGGACATCGGGGTCTTCAATGGCTGGTACTCCGATGCTGGGGGCGTAGGCGATTTTTCTGGTGTCGTCGCTGACGAAGCTGAGAAAATACTTGTCATCGAAACAAACCGGCGACCATATCTGGTCGCTTCCGCAAATATAAGCATCGCAGCCGAGATTTTCAAGTTCACCCATGATGTCGGCGCTTTGGCTGAAGTCGAGACGGTCGAGGAATCGCTGCCAGTTCGCTTCGGTTTCCGCGGACAGAGCGCTTTTGCGGGAACGCAGGAAATCCCGGCCGGTGTGCCAGATGTCGCGCGCAAGGGCGAGCATTCCCGAGGGCGGCAACGTTACCGTCGGTTTGGGAATATAGTTGATCACTTTCGGCTGGCAGCCGAGACGCCGGACGGTTTCATACAGTGCGGTCAACTGCAATGAAGTGCCGTAGTTGCGCCAGTGAAACCAAGTGATGATGCCGATGGTTTTGATCACCGGCGCGCCTCCTTCCGTATCATTTTGCCGCGCTGTCATGGATGCGTGGTTCCGGCTGAGTTGCTGCTTCGCCGGCCGGCCTTGCCTGCCAGTTGCCGCAGAATTCTTTTGAATCCCGGCCGGGCGGGCAGAGAACACGGCAGCAGAAGCACCCGGGCGAGGCCGAACGGCAGTTTGCCGAAGATGAACGCCGCGGCCGCCGAAAGCAGTTTGACCGGCAGCTTCTGCTGGCCGGTCAGGCGGAATGCGCCCGCTTCGCGGTAGACTGCGGCGCACTCGCGGAAGAAATCGCGTTTGCGTTCCGGCGTCAGCAACCCGTAGGCCACCACCGTCTGGCAGGCCAGGTAAGCGAAAAATTCGCCCTTGAATTCCTCGAAAATATGATATTTTTTCATGGTTTTCAGGACGACTCGCATGGTTTCGGCAAAAGAGTCGTAACTTTTGCGGGCGAGCGTGCTCAGGGTATGTTTCCGCTGATTGATCCGGTAGTTGTAGAAGCAACCGGGGACCACCGCAATTTTCGCTCCGGAAAAGAAAAAATCGGCCCAGTAGCGGTTGTCTTCGCCGAATTTCAAGCCGACTTCGTATTCGAGGCCGAGTCCGGCGACATAGCTGCGCCGGTAAATTTTGTTCCAGGTGGCGCAGTCGAGCAAGCCATTCATGATCGCGCCGCAAGTCCAGAAGTCGACCGTCGTGCCCGCCAGCCGGCGCGGCAGCAGCGAGTCGCCATATTCGGTGATGGTGCCGTCCGCATCGTCGATGTAACGCACGCCGCAGCATGCGGCAGCCGCACCGGAGCGCTCCGCCGCATCGACCAGTGAAGAAAACAGTTGCGGCTCACACCAGTCGTCGGCGTCGACAATGATGAAATATCTGCCGCGGGCAAGCGAAATGCCGAGGTTGCGGGCGGCGGAAAGGCCGCGATTGACGGTATGCTCAACCCGGAATTTTGCCGGATATCGCTCCACGTAGCGGTCGCAGATCGCGCCGGAGCCGTCGCTGCTGCCGTCGTCGATCAGGATGACTTCAAAATCCTGC
>CAZRFG010000185.1:0-7043 GCA_964599205.1 uncultured Victivallaceae bacterium | reverse complement strand
CCGGCGCGCTATTTTTCATTACGCGCCGCCAGAATTCGCGTCAGGAGTTCCCGCCGTCTGGCGGCATACATGGAAGCCGTGTCCGGCGATTTCAGCGATTTTCTGATCGCCGGGAGCGCGTAGGTGATTTCTTCCCCGGCGAGGCCGGCTTCGAGTTCGCTGAGGGCCAGCAAAGTGTAGTAAAACGGGAAACGCCGCCAGCGGCCGTTGCCGAGGCGGCAGTTTTTCAGTTCCCGCAGGCCGTGCTCCAGGCGCTGCCGGGGATGGTCGAAGTTGCCGGCGGCGAGATTGCGCCAAAAGGAACAGGAACAAAGCCCGCAGCAGTAAATGCCGGTCAAGGTGCCGAGGACCTCGTCAGTTTGGTGAATCCGCTCCGTCATATTGGCGATCGCCCGGCGGCAGGCCGGGATGACTTCCGGATTGGTCTTCCCCGCCGGCGACAGGATGCGGATGGTTTCCTCGCCGATGATATGCCCCCGGGCGGCGTTGCTTTTCACCGGTTCGCCGGTGAAGGTGCGGAATTCTCTCGCCGCATCGCCTTCCGGCAAAGCAAACATCCCGGCGTAAGAGCCCGGTTTCCCCTGAAGTGCCGCGACCGCGGCCAGATCCTGCCGGAGCTCCGCCGGTAATTTTCCTTCAAAGAACAGCGCCTGATTGGCGCGATCGACGAAATCGATCAAACTCAATTCTCTTTCCATAATTGACTCCGTTCCAGATTTATTTCGGGAGTTTCAATGGTGCGTCCACCGGAATGGCGGAGTTGTGGAAAACAATGGTTCCGGTGCGACTGTCGAGTACCGTAACCGGTCCGGTGCCGGAAACCGCCTGATAGCGGGGTGGACTTTTTGCCAGAATCGCCATGGCGATGATCAGCGATCCGGCCACGATCGCCGCCGGGATGAGATACTTTTGGTCCATAAGTTCAATTTTGGCTTTGAGGCGTCTTCCCGCCCAGAATGTGCCAAGCGCCAGCCCGGCCAGCAGCAAAAGGAGAAGAATTTCATTGTTTCCGATCATTTTTATCGTCCTCCGGGTATTGGGTTGAGTACATGATTCATCAATTGTCTCAGCGGCGCGGTGCGAGTTTACGCGCGCTTTGAGCTCCATGCTTCAGCAGCAAAGACACCATCTCTTTGTCGGCGTTGTCCACGGCAAAATCCAGCGCGGTTTTGTTGTCGCCGCGCACGATATTGGGATCGGCTCCGGCATTCAGCAACGCTTGCACCATATCTTTCTTTTTACATATCGCCGCAGTTGCCAGGGGAGTATCCAGATTGAGATTGGCCTTGTTTTTGAGGCAAATATCCAATAATTGCATATCTCCGCATGATGCCGCCCACGACAGGATGGTCTCGCCGAGAATATGTTGGCTATTGACATCGGCACCGTGATCGATCAGGAATTGAACCAGCTCATAGTGCTTCATCATAGCGGCATAATAGAGTGCGGCGGAACGGCGCTTGTCGCGCTGGTTGATGTCGACGCCATGCGCCAGAAAGTAATCGACAATGTCCTGCTGCCCCCACAGCGCGGCGAGGATGAATGGGGTTGCCCCGTACGGATAACGCCGCTCCTGAAGCGTCATATCCGCCCCGTTTTCGAACAGGAATTTGACCACCTCGAGATGGTCTTTCTCAATCGCCAGCATGATCGGCGTCATGTCCTTGGGATCGCGGAAATTGATATTGTCGGGGGTGCATAATTTTTTCACCGTCGCAAGGTTGCCGATCCGCGCCGCCTGCAGCAGCTCCCGGCCGGTCTGTTGCCGGTTCTCATGCCGGCGGTACGCATAAGTCACCGACATGGCGGCGGCCATCGCCAGCAGCGCGAGCAGAACGGCATAAATGACTTTCGGTTTCACTTGCATGTGTTTGTTCCGGTCATGAATTTCATTTTCATCCATCTTCAAACTTGGGGGAGGCAGACCAGTAGCCCACTTTGAATTCCATTGAGGACTCCGATCGCCAGGCCCCGGTGCCGGCGCTTCAAAATGGTGACGGTCCAAATTGCACATACCATTCCGGGCAGACAAAAAGCGGCGGCCTCCACCAATCGATGGGAAAAGACCAAATCCGAAAACGACTGGCATTGGCTGCTGCAAAAACCGAGCGGCAGCAACCACTGCATGCTCCAGATTGCAATCGAAGCGAAGGTTTTTTGCCGATCCGAAAAGTCGGCTCCCGCCGCAATCAAGAGATGCGATGCGATGACCGGGCTGAAAAAAATCAAGAAGAGCATAAGGGAGATGAAGGAAAACCCCTCGCCGGACTCGATGCTATACCAAAAGAGAATTAAGTAAGCCGCCAAAGTTACTGCGGCGGCGCACTTCCATCTGATGGTTCGAGGCATGTTCACTGTGGTCAATTCCTTATTTCCTGTTGCCGGGTGACGATCCGTCGCCACGACCTGGCGGCGAGCAGACGCTGCGCCGGATGGCAGCCCTGTTTTGCCGCGGAGCGCAGCAGTCGCTCGGCCGCGGCCGTATCCGCCGCCGCGCTGCGCCCGGTTGCCAGCATTCGGGCCAGTCGGTACGCTGAAGCCGGATGGCGATTGATGGCGTACGCGCGGGAGTAACACCGGTACGCCGCTTCATCGTCGCGGACTTCGTGGTAAATCAGGCCGAGGTTGTAGTACGCTTGAGCGCAATCGGGAGCCGCTTCGAGCGTGCACCGGAACCACCTTTGCGCCGCCTGGAGATCGGTTGCAGCGCCGAGTCCGTTGAGGTAATGCCAGCCGGTCGCCAGCATGCCGTCGGGCCAGCCGCGACGGGCGCTGCGTTTCCCCCACCAGAAGGCTCTGCGGACGTCTCGCTCGACTCCGAGCCCGTCGAGATAAAGCAAATTGAGCCGGTAAGCCATCGCCGCACTGCCGCCG
Source organism: uncultured Victivallaceae bacterium (assembly GCA_964599205.1). Taxonomy (GTDB): domain Bacteria; phylum Verrucomicrobiota; class Lentisphaeria; order Victivallales; family Victivallaceae; genus JAVBUI01. Next base: position 4,169 of record CAZRFG010000185.1, on the reverse strand, counting down.
CTGAGCGCGGCTCGAACGGTCCATTTGAACGCCTGGCGGTACGATTTGCGCAGTTCTTCGCCGTAGAAATACAAGTCGCTCAAAAGCTCCGCCGCCGCCGGGGTGCGACCGAGTTCCCAGGCCCGGTTGAGCGCGTCGAGCGCGGCGCGGAGATTCGGTTTGACGCCGTAGCCGCGCAGATAATGGACTCCGAGAGCAAAGCAGCCCTCGGGGAGGTCCGCTTCGGCGCTTTTTCTCGCCCACAGGAATGCTTTGCGGACATCAGGTGCGACGCCTTCGCCGTTGAAGTAGGCGATGCTGAGGTTATAAGCCGAGAGCGGCGAGCGTCCGCTGAGTGCCGCGCGCGCACTCCAGCGGAACGATTTCGTCTCGGATTTGCGGACGCCTTTGCCGGTGTGATAGCGCCACGCCAGCCGCTCCTGCGCCGCGACGTCGCCCCTGCGGGCGAGTCCCTGTTCTTCGCGAAGATTGCTCACGGGTGCTCCATTCCGGTTACCGGTATTTATCGCGCCGCCGTTTCCGGCGGGAGTTCGAATACGGTCAGCTCCGAGGGCTCCGGCCACGGTTCCGGGCGGCGCTGGTCGCGGTTTGCGCCGAGGGTTTCCCAGCGGAGAAAGTAGCGCTCGCCATTGGGGCCGCGGCCTTCGCCGGAGCGGAAGTTGACTTGCAGGCCGGGGGCGGCGCCGGTGACTTTGCCGAGTCCGGCCGGATACTCCGACTTCGCCGGCAGGGTTTCGCGCACGGCCAGCGTCGCCGGGTCAAGCACCCACGTTCCGCTCTTTTTTTCGATTTTGTTGGCGAAATTGCAGCGGAGCGAGCCGTCCGGCTGCAGCGCGACCGGGCCGCCGCCCACCTGATTGGCGATCGAGCCGCCGCCCCGGAATTCCCAGCGCTGCCGCCAGTCGCTCAACTGCCGGATCATCCAGCGGCCGTCCTCGAAACGGGCGGCGTAGAGCTGGCTCGAACCGTCGGACTTGTATTTGTGATAGGTGACGACCGGGCGCTTGCCGCCGTCGAAGCCGATACTGATTCCCATATTGATCAAGCCTTTGCCCGCCGGAGTCGGGTCGATGGTGAGGCCGGGCGTCGCTACCGTCACCGGGAGCGGCAGCGCACGACCCTCCGCCGTCTCCCAATGCACCAGATCGGGGCTGCGAAGGTAAAAAAGATCGTGGTTGGTGGCGCAATCCGGACTGTCGCGCCAGACCCCGGTCAGGTGGAACATCCCGTCGGGGCCCGGGACCGGATCGGTGGCGTAGGCGTTCATTTTGCCGTTGCCGGTCATCAGCGGCCGGTCGAGGAGCCGCTGCCACTTGCGGTTTTTTTCGTCGTAAACGTTGTAGAGGTCGTCGCCGTTGCCGCTGCGGCCGTCGCGGTAGCGGAAGATCAGCCGCCCCTCGCGGTTCCGGTAAAAGCGGGGGTAGGTGCAATGCGTTTCGCGGTCGCCGGTCATCGCCGGAACCGCTTCCAGCGAATCGATGTCAAAGGGGCGGTCGCCCCGGAAATAGATCAGCGGCACGCAGTGCATGTTGCCGGCGAGATGAAGAAGGTTGTCGCGGTCGAGGGTGAGGGTGACGTAGTTGTGACTGTCCCAGCCGACCGAGGTCGGGAGTTTTTTGAACTTCCACGCCGTGCCGGGGAGTTCGCGCGAGGCCACGGTGAGGCGGCGCTCGGCGTCGTAATAAGCGACGAACTGGTGTTTCCCGGCGGTCAGCAACGCGAAGCCGACCGGGTGTCCGGCCCAGACCCGTTCGACCGGAAGCGGCGCGGCATCGGCGGGCGGCGGCACGTCGGCGGCGAAAGCGCCGCAGGCGGCCAGCGCCGGAGCGGCATAGCGGATGAATTTACGCATCAGGCAATCTCCCGTTGAGCAAAAAAATGGATTGATACCAATATATCTTAGGCTTTGTCGGAAGACAATCGACAAGTATTATTTTTCGTTTTTATTTTTGCGACAGATCGCTTTTGATCGCTTCGACCAGCGGGGTAAGTCCCTCTGGTGTTTGCAAATGTATGATGTTGCAACATTCGGTGATGATTTTGGGGGTGAGCTCCCGGCGCTCCGACGGCAGTTCGAGCGGGATTGCCGCCAGCTGCCGACGCAGTTCGGCTTCCAGTTTTGCATCGTCACAACTTTCCGAGGCGGCCTCGACCTCTTGCCGGAGCCGATCCCGCAGAACAATGTATTTGGCAAGGGTGATGTAGCTCTGATACAGCAGGGAATCGAGTTTTGCCTTGTCGTCATAGGCGAGAAACTGTTTGGCCCACTCCGGACTGTAGATTTTCGCCGCTTTGAGCCACTGGTTTTCGGGGATGGCCGGGGTGTTGCCTTTGATCACGCGATCGAAAGCTTCTTCGGCGGTGATTCTCTCCTCCGCCATTGCCGTGATGCCGCGCGCCACCAGCGTGAAATAGGGCGCCAGAGGGGCGGTCATTTTGCGCTGTTCCTCGTTGACGGAGAGGTTTTTTTCGCAAATCATCCAATAACGCTCGTTTGCGGTCGGCGTGATCTTGTGGCGGATCAGAAGTTCCTGCAGCAAACTGGTCACCACATGCGAAACAACCGCATCGGTCCGGTAGCGTTGAAGGCCTGAGCCTTCGCAGTACCGCTCCCGGCCCGCTACATGGTAGGTCAGTTTTTCAATTGCCGACGGGGGCGGGGCGGACTGGGTTGCCGGCTGATTTTCCGGCGTTGTCCCGGAGCCAAGCAGTACGCCGATCGTCAGAATGGAGGAAATCAATGACATCGATTGACCTCTTGATCATGGTTGTTCCGGGACGGCGCGGGATCGCTCAGGCGCTCCAGTTCGGCGAGCCGGGCGAGGGCGTCGGGTCGGGAGTCGCCGCACATCTCCGGTTCGGGGCGGAGCGAGGCGCAGACCGCCGGGCGTTCGGGGCGGCCGAAGATCCGGCAGCGGCTGTTTTCGTCGAGTTGCACGCAGCGCTTCCCGGCGGGCTTGCCGCCCGGCATTCCTGGAATCGGCGAGGAGATCGAGGGGGCGATGCAACATGCGCCGCAGCCCTCCCGGCAGGCGTGGGGCGCGCCGGGGGCGGGCGCTTGGGGGTGGCGTTTTTCAGTCATCGAGCAAGAATTCGGTCAGGATGTCGTAGACGGCGTCGCGGAACAAATCGTCCGGACAAGCGGCGGCAAACGCGGGACGGGCGGCGAAAAAGGCGGCAATCGCGTCGTCAACCTCAAGGTTTTCGGCAAGGCACTCCTCCGCGATCCGGTAGGCGGCGGTCCGCATTTCAGCAGTCAGTTCGGCGGTCTTGGTCATCATACTACCCCCTTTCTATGGTTTGGCCCGGTGCTTGCCCTTTGGTGATCAATATAAACCGCCTTTTTCGGAAATGCAAGAACCTTTTCGGAAACGATTTGGAGAAATGCCGGTCCGCCGCCGGAAGTCGGTGGCGAAATAGAGCTGATTGGCATATCCGAGCCGGGCGGCGATCGCTTTGACCGGCAGCTCGGAATACTGCAGGAGTTCGCGCGCCGCCTCAATCCGCAAGCCGCTCATGTATTGATGCATGGATACTTTGAAATGCGCCTGGAACAGCCGGTTCAGCGTCGCCGCGCTGGTGTGGAGCTCTGCGGTGAGTTCGTCGACGGCGAGGACGCAGCCCGGCGCGCGGCGGATTTTCTCCACCGCGCGGCTGAGGAGCTCCGGGATGGGGCGGCGGTCGCGGACGATTTCGCCAAGCTCGACCAGGAGCTCCAGACAGCCGCCGGAGATTGCGTTTTCGCTGCCGGGGGCGGCGGCGGCGAGGAGATCGCCGATCCGGCGCATCGTCCGGGCCACGGTTTCCGGCTCGGGGAGCGTGATTTTGCGGACGCCATGGAGTCCGGCGCGAAAGATCGCCTGGTCGAGCAAGCTGCCGTCGAGCTCCAGCACCAGTTTCGCCGGGCGGCTCTCCGGGAGCGACGAGAGCGTACAGTCCGAGCCCCGGCCGATCAGGTACAATTCGCCGCCCCGCACCTCGGTCTTGTCCTTTTCCTCGCCCTCTTTGTAGAACATCTGCCCGGAGAGCACCATTTCAACGGCGACATAAGGATAATTCCGGTGCCGGTACCAGTGGGCGCGGCGGCGCTCGGAAGCGATGAAGGTGCGCGGCCACAGCATCTGCGAAGCGAGGTGCGGCGACGGCCAGCTTTCGCTCCGGAAGCGATA
>CAZRFG010000184.1:0-7082 GCA_964599205.1 uncultured Victivallaceae bacterium | reverse complement strand
GCCGCTCACCGGCAGTAGGATTTGAGGCGGGCGATTTCGGCGGGCCAGAGGGTGTCGTCGATGGTTTCGAGCACCAGCGGGATGTCGTCCAGCCGGGGGTCGGCCATCAACCGCTGAAAGGTGGCTTCGCCGAGTTCGCCCTGGCCGATGCTGTGGTGGCGGTCGAGGCGGCCGTTGAGTTTGCTTTTGGAATCGTTGAGGTGCATGCCGGCGAGGAGGTCGAAGCCGACGTGGGCGGCGAATTGTTTCATCGTCCAGTCGTAGCCCTCGGGGGTGGCGAGGTCGTAACCGGCGGCGTAGGCGTGGCAGGTGTCGAGACAGACCCCGACCCGGCCGGGGCGGTCGATCATTTTGACCAGATACCCCAGTTGTTCAAAAGCGTAGCCGAGGTTGGTCCCCTGCCCGGCGGTGTTCTCGATCACCGCCATCACCCCCGGGACTTCGTCGACCGCCAGCCGGACACCGGCGGCGATGACGTCGAGGCACTCTTTTTCGCTCATCAAGCCGAGGTGGCTTCCGGGGTGGAAATTGAGTTTGCACAAGCCGAGTTCGGCGACCCGTTTCATTTCGCCGACAAAGGAGTCGCGCGACAGCGCCAGCTTCTCGGGATCGGCCTGGCCGAGGTTGATGAGGTAGCTGTCGTGCGGCAAGACCAGTTCGGGGGGATAATGGTGGACGCGGCAGTTTTCCTTGAACGCCGCCGCCGAGGCCGCTTCCAGCGGCGGGGCCGACCACTGCCGCTGATTTTTGGTGAACATGGCAAAGGCGGTGGCGCCGATCGCGGCCGCGTTGAGCGGCGCATTCTCGACCCCGCCCGAAATGCTGACGTGGGCTCCGATGTACTTCATTTGAAAATCTCCCCGGTCAACTTCACAAAATCTTCAACCGTCAGCCGGTCGGGCCGGATTTCCGGCGGCATCTCGAGCGCGGCAAAGGCGGCGCGGACTTTTTCCGTCCCGTAGACCGCGCCCAGCACCTTGCAGAGCTGTTTGCGGCGCTGGGCAAAGGCGGTTTTGACCACGCCGGCCAGCCGTTTGGCGAACTTCGGGTCCGGCAGCGGCTCGCGGAGCGTGAAGTCGGCGATTGCCGAATCGACTTCGGGCGCGGGGTAGAACACCTCCGGCGGCACGTTGCGCGCGATCCGGACGTCGTAAAGAAGCTGGGTGCGGACGCTGAGCCCGCCGTAATTTTTGGTCCCCGGCGAGGCGGCGAGGCGGTCGGCCATCTCTTTCTGGAGCATGAAGCTCATCGCGGTCGGCGGTTTCGGGAGCTCGAGCATCCGGGCGATGAAAACCGAGCTGATCGCGTAGGGCAGATTGGCGATCGCCCGGAAGGGCTCGTTTTCGGGCAGGATCTGATAAAAATCGACTTTGCAGGCGTCGGCCTCGATCAATGTAAAGCGGTCCGAGGCGACGACGCGCCGCAGCCGCTCGGCGAGGCGGCGGTCGTACTCGACCGCCACCACCCGCGCGCCGGCGTCGAGCAGCAGCCGGGTCAGCGCGCCGAAGCCGGGGCCGACTTCGAGCACCAGTTCGCCCGGCTTGATTCTGGCGTCGCGGACGATCGCCTCGAGCATGTTGCCGTCGAGCAGGAAGTTCTGACCGAGGCCGCGGCCGGGGCGCATCCCGAGTTTGTCGAGTTCGTCGAGGAGCTGCTGTTTATTCATCAGGGTTTGGCTCCGGCGCAGCCGCAAGTGCCGCCGCAGCGGTGGGCGTTGCCGCACAAATCGGCGCTCTGACACTTCGAAGCGGCCGACGGACGGACCGCGGCAAAGGTGCTCGGGAGCTTCTCAAGTTCCTCGGCGCCGCAGCTTTCGCAGCTCACCGTAGCGTCGAAACGCGGCACCAGCTTGGTCTCTTCCGCGCCGCAACGGCGGCACCGGTAACGGAAAATCGGCATAAAATCCACCTCTCGCTTGTTCCTATCCTGTTTCAGTGATAATGTAATACCGCAAGAAGGTTTTTGCAATCCCCCCAATCGCGGATGGCGCGCAAGCGCCGGAAAAATGATCCGGGTCGAAGCATGAAACGAAAAGAACAATTCTACTGGTGCGTCCTGTTCCTGGTCATCGCCGCCACCGCGACGTTGGCGACCGGTGTCTATTGTCGCCATCGCGAATACCGGAAGACGACGCAAATTCAAATGACCGGAGTGCTCAAAGCAAAACTTCCGCTCGATATTCCGGTCGCGTATATCACCCGGCGGCCGGACGGACAGTTTCAAACCGTCCCGCTGGCGGATCGGAGCGGAAAAAATTACACGCTCCACTGGGATCATCGCACGGATGAACTCTTTATCTCGATTCTCCGGGGCGAATTCGGCGGCTGGATCATCATGAACGGCGACTACCGGATCAGCGATCCCGCCGCCAAAGCAAAACTGCTTAGTTTCCTGAAAGAGCATCATTGAGAATAGTTTTTTTCCGGATAATGCCGGAGGTTCGCTCCGCAACGATGCGTTTCCGGTTTGCTTTCCGGCAACGCGGCGGTACTGTAACTGAGAGAAAAAACATGCCGCGCTTCCGGGCGGCTGAATAAAGAAATGTTGCGATGAAGAAAATCACTGTCGCCGCCGCCGTGGTCAGGCGCGGCAATCAGGTGTTGATCACCGACCGGCCGCCGGACAAGCCGCCCTTCGGCTGGGAGTTTCCCGGCGGCAAGGTCGAGCCCGGCGAGAGCGTCGCCGAAGCGTTGCGCCGCGAGCTCCGCGAAGAACTCGGAGTCGAGAGCGTGGTGCTCGATCCGCTCTGGGTGCTGAGCCACCACACCGGGAGCCGCGAAATCGTGCTCCACTTCGTCCGCTGCCTGATCGACCGCGACCCCGAGTCGCGCGAAGGGCAGAACTGGCGCTACGTCGCCATTCCCGAACTCGTCGACATCGGCCTCCTCGCCCCCGACCGCCCGGTGGCGGATTTTCTCATCGCCGCCGCCGCCGAGTGATCGGAATATCCATTCCAAAGTCGTTTTTTGCCATGTTCAAAGCAATCTTGTGATGCTATAGTATCGGCAAACAACCTTGGAGGACGTTATGAGCCGCTGCCCCGCCACCCCGCTGATCGTTCACGATCCCTACTTCTCGATCTGGTCGGCCGCCGACCGGGTCAACCAGGACATCACCCGCCACTGGACCGGGAGCCCGATGGGGCTCGAAACGCTGGTCCGGATCGACGGCGCGACCTTCGTCCTCACCGGCGCCGTCCGCGGTTTCGCCGCCGCCGGAGTGACCGCCCAGGAGGTGCACGCGACCCGAACCGTCTGCCGTTTTGAACAGAACGGGGTCTCGATTGCGATGACTTTCCTCACCCCCGCGCTGCCCCATAAGCTCGACATCCTGTCGCGCCCGGCAAGCTACGTCAATTTCGACGTCGCTTCGCTTGACGGCAAGCCGCACCAAGTCGAAATCGCATTCGGCGTCCACGCCACCGTGGCGGTCAACCTCGCCAGTGAAAAAATCACCTGGAGCCGCGGCCGCACCGGCAAGCTCGACTTCGCCCGGATTTCGAGCGCCGCCCAGAACATCCTCGGCCGCACCGGCGACGACCTCCGGATCGACTGGGGCCACGCCTATTGCGCCATCGACCGGGCCGCCGCGCCCGCATTGACGGTCGGCCGTTCCGGCCGCATCGCCGCCGAATTCAGCCGCACCGGCAGCGTCGGCGGGGTCGACGACCTCCTCGATTCGCCGCTCGCCGCCTGTGCCGGCGATTCGACCTGCTATCTGATGATGGCGGCGAGCTTCGCCCTCCACGCCCCCGCCGCCGGAACCGCGTCGCAACACCTCATCGTCGCCTACGACGACGTCCGCGCGATCGAATACTTCAACGTCCAGCTGGTCGCCTGGTACCGCCGGAACGGCCTCAAATTCGCCGACATGCTGCCCCTCGCCGAAGCCGAATACGTCACCCTCGCCGCCGAGTGCGAAGCCTACGACCGCGAGCTGGCCGCCGACCTCGCCGCGAGCGGCGGGAGCGACTACGCGCGGCTCTGCATCCTCGGCTTCCGCCAGGCGATCGGGGCCCACAAACTGGTCGCCGGGCCCAATGGCGAAGCGCTCTTTTTCTCCAAGGAAAATTTCTCCAACGGCTGTATCGGCACGGTCGACGTCACTTACCCCTCGGCCCCGCTCTTTCTCCTCACCAATCCGGTGTTGCTGAAGGGGATGCTGATCCCGATCCTCGACTACGCCTCGTCGCCGCGCTGGCGCTTCCCCTTTGCCCCCCACGACCTCGGCACCTATCCCCTCGCCAACGGCCAGGTCTACGGCGGCGGCGAGGAAACCGAGGAGAATCAGATGCCGGTCGAGGAGTGCGGCAATATGCTGCTCCTGGCCGGGGCGCTGCTCAAGTTCCACGGCGATCTTGAATTCGCCCGCCGCTACCGCGCCAAGCTCGCCGAGTGGGCCGACTACCTCACCGGCTTCGGGCTTGATCCGGCCAACCAGCTCTGCACCGACGACTTCGCCGGGCATCTGCCCCACAACGCCAACCTTTCGCTCAAGGCGATCCTCGCCCTCGGCGCCTACGGCCAAATCGCCGGAGCGCTCGGCGACCGCGCCGAAAGCGAAAAGTACCTCGCCATGGCCCGCGACTTCGCCGCCCGCTGGCAAAAGCTCGCCGACGACGGTGAATGCTACCGCCTCGCCTTTGACCGGCCGGGGAGCTGGAGCCAGAAGTACAATCTGGTCTGGGACAAACTCCTCGGGCTCGAGCTCTTCCCGGCCGAAGTGGCGAAGCGTGAAACCGCCTTTTACCGCCGTAAACTCGACCGCTGCGGCCTGCCGCTCGACAGTCGCAAAAATTACACCAAAATCGACTGGGAGATCTGGACCGCCACCTTGACCGCGAACGACGACGATTTCCAAACCCTGCTGGCTCCGGTGATCCGGTTCCTCGACGAGACCGCGGACCGGGCTCCGCTGACCGACTGGTACGAGTGCGCCGACGGCGCGCTGGTCGGCTGGACGGACGGCCACAGCGGCCGCAAATACGGCTTCCGCGCCCGTTCGGTGGTCGGCGGGCTCTTCATCAAGCTCCTCTACGATCCCGCGCTCTGCGGCAAATACCGCGCCCAAAACTGACATTCCGGTCCGATCCCTGCCTCAAAAGTGATCTTTTTGAGGCAGGGATCGGTTTTTTTTCGCTTTTTCTTAATTTTTGATTGTATTCTCCCTGAATCAAGTGTATGCTAAATCAGATTGTGGTTTGATTTCAGGTTATTGCATGAGACGATTCACCCTTGTCGAGCTTTTGGTAACGATCGCGATTCTGGCGATTCTGATTACCCTGCTGCTGTTACTGGTCAGCCGGGTGAGGGAAACCTCAAAACTGGCGAAGTGCCTCAACAACTTCCGCCAGCAGAGCGCCTGTGTGCAACTTTATGCCGGCGACAACGACGAATTCTTTCCCACCCGTTACGTCAATCAGGACGGCGTTCCGCAGTACAATTCGCTGGAGTGGGGGATTTTCATCAGCTCGCTGCGTACCTATATCACCAAGGGCCCCGCCTATCTCGACACCTGGGAGCGGACCGGTTACCTCGACGAAAACGTCTACTCGGTCCCCCGCGCCTGGGTCTGCGATGCCTATTTCGGCACCAAAATGCCGTCCACCGTGTTCCAGTTCCGGCCCTCGCGTCAGGGCTACATCCGGATGCGGGTGCTCGCGCCATTGGACCGCAACCACGTGCTGGCGGCCAAAACCAATACCCCCGCCGGGTTCCGGCTCGGACAATTGCCGTCGCCGTCGCGCTACAGCCTCGGCGCGGAAACCGGCTGGGAATTCTCCGGCTACACCGGCAGCGCCTGGGAGCGGCACATCTCCACCCGCTACGCGAGCCACGACGACGTCTTGAGCGGGAATACCCCGTACGGCCACAAAAACGGCTGGTCGGTGATGTTCCTCGACGGCCACGTCAACTTCATGCGCAAAAAACGGCTGACCACCACCAATCAGGACTACGGCATGCGTCAGAAAGAACGCGTGGTCGCCTTCGAAGACCTCTGATTTCACCTCACTCCGGCTCATTTTCAGCAAAAAATCCGCTCAAGTCAAAAAAAATCCGTTTTTGGCGATGGAAAATTATCCATTGCGGTGTAACGTATCACCAGAAACCCATTTTTTGAGGAGGATTTCACGATGAGCGAAAATTTATTGATTCTGCGGGAATCGACTTTTGACAGTGTGATCGCGTCGGGAACCATCCTGGTCGACTTCTGGGCGACCTGGTGCGGGCCCTGCCGCAAGCAACTGGAGATCATCTCCGAAGTCCTCGCCGGCGGCAAACTCCCGCCCGGCGTCAAAATCGCCAAAGTCGACATCGACGAAAATCCGAACCTCGCCCGCAAATTCAACATCGAGCTGGTGCCGACCCTGATTCTGTTCAAGGACGGCAAGGCGGTCGAAGTTTCGAGCGGCGTCCACTCGGCGGCGCAGATTGTCGAACTCGCCTCCCGCTGAGGGAAAGATTCCGACCCAATCCCAGGGGGGCGCTATGCTTTCACGCGGCAACTACTGGCAGGAGAACCTCTGTCTCGAGCAGAATCCGGGGCCCTGCGTATTCGTGATTTTCGGCGCGTCGGGCGACCTCGCCAGGCGGAAACTCTTTCCGTCGCTTTTCGCGCTTTTCAAGCGCGGACTGCTCGGCGACGACACCCGGATCATCGGCTGCGCCCGGCATCCCTACCATGACGATTCGTTCCGCGCCGCGCTGGCCGAAGCGCTGCCGGGCCGGGACTCGGCGAAAAAAACCGAATTTCTCGGCCGGATCGGCTACCAGGTGATCGAGTACGGCGCAGAAACCGGCTACGGCGAGCTCAAGCGCCGGCTTGACAGCGGCGTCCTCGCGGCGCTCCCCCACCTATTTTACCTCGCCACTCCGGCCACGCTCTACCCCGACATCACCCGCCACCTTCACCAGGCCGGGCTGCTGCGGGAAAAGAATCCCCGGGAGTGGCGGCACGTGGTGTTCGAAAAACCCTTCGGCTTCGACGACGCCAGCGCCGAGAAGCTCGACGAGACGCTTCACCGCTACCTCGGCGAAAGCCAGATCTACCGGATCGACCATTACCTCGCCAACGAGACGGTG
>CAZRFG010000183.1:0-7122 GCA_964599205.1 uncultured Victivallaceae bacterium | reverse complement strand
GCCACCCGCGACAACGGAGCGGTGAGAGGCAAAGCCGCAGTGCGGCCGCAAGGGCACTGCCCTTGACCGGGTAACTTTATAAATTCAAAGGATTCACACGATATGGAAGAACGTTTCTACTTCGAAAGCGGCATGACCTTTCACGCCGCCTGCGCCGGCAACGAAATTCGCAACCTGCGGATGATCCAGCAGACCTTTGCCGTCACCCTGGTCGCCCGCGACGGCTGCGTCGAAATCGCCGGCGAAGACCGCGACGTCGCCCGCTGCAAAGAGTTCTTCATCGAACTCGCCCGCTTCTTCGCCGTCCGCAACCGCAAACTCGACCAGCGCGACTTCGAACTCATCTGCAAAGCCTTCCGCGACAACTGCGCCGGCGACCTCGCCGACCTCTGGCGCGAACGCATCCGGGTCAGCCCCAAAAAGAACGAAGTCCTCCCCCGCTCCCGCCGCCAGATGGAGTACATCCGCCAGATCCGCGACAAAGACGTCGTCTTCGGCATCGGCCCCGCCGGCACCGGCAAAACCTATCTCGCGATGGCCCTCGCCGTCTCCGAATTCCTGGCCGGAAACTGCAACCGCATCATCCTCACCCGGCCCGCCCGCGAATCCGGCGAACACCTCGGCTTCCTCCCCGGCAACCTCGAGGAGAAAATCATGCCGTATTTGCGCCCGCTTTACGACGCGCTCTACGACATGCTCCCGGTCGAGGAAGCCGCCGCATTGATCGAACGCGGCGCGATCGAAGTCGCCCCCCTCGCCTTCATGCGCGGACGGACGCTGAGCGAAGCCTTCATCATCCTCGACGAAGCCCAGAACACCACCCCGGAACAGATGCTGATGTTCCTCACCCGGATGGGGTTCCACTCCAAATGCGTGATCACCGGCGACCCCACCCAGGCGGACTTGCAGCGGAACGAAAAATCGGGCTTGCGGCAGGCCGAGCTGACCTTGGCCGGGATTCCCGAAATCGGCTTCTGCCGCTTCGGCACCGCCGACGTGGTCCGCCACGCCTTGCTGGAAAAGATCATCCTCGCCTACAACGCCCCGGAAGAACTCGAACAGGCGCGCTGATAGAGCATCAGGAGCGGAAAGAGGTCCGCCGCCGCTTCTGGCGGCGGATGCAGATCGCGTTGCAGCGCGGACAACGGGTCAAATTGACCGCTTCGTCGGCGAGAAAGGCATAGTGGCAGCTGTCGCAGTCGAACAGCCGGCTGTTGTTGAGCTGCCACTGGTTGCGCTTCACCCGCAGCAGCGAACGCACCCATAGAATGATGATCAAAGCCAGAAAACCGATCAGATAGACCAGCAATCCGGTACTGAAGCTTACCCCGATCATTTACAGCCCTCCCCCCTCGTTCCAGCGGATCAGGACCAGCGCATTGCGCTCGGGATACTGCCGGATCAACTCGCGCGCCGCGAGGAGATCGAGCCGGGCGCTGCTGGAACCGCGCAGCACCCGGAACCGCGAAATCTCCAGTTTGGGATCAAAGGTCAGCTCGATTTCGGTATCATGCGCATTGAGCGCCTTGCCCATATTGCGCAACTCCTCGGAGAGCGCGATGTCGCTCTTTTTGCCGTCGATCGACACTTCCGGATAACCGACCGGCGCGAGTTTGGGAAACACCGGTGCAACCGGCGCGCCGCTGAAAACCGGCGACGGCGACACCTCGGCCACCGGCAGGATCTGCGGCGAAACCGCGCGATACTCGCCCGGCGCGGGCTCGATTTCTGGAAATTCCCGAGCGGGCGGTTCCGGCCGCGGCGACGTATTGAGCCGCGCCAGCGGCGAGCCGGCGCGGTCGCTGCGGCCGATCGCCGCCGGATCGTGCCCGGCCAGCCAGCCCTCGATCCGGGCGCGCCGCTCGGGCGAAACCGAGTCGGGATTGAACAAGGTGATCCGCGCCACTTTCGACTCCGGCCGCGTCGCCACCGCCGGGCGGTAAAAGAAAAGCGAAAATAACAGCGCATGCGCCGCCACCGTCACCACCAGCGCCTCGACGATGACCGTCCGGCGGATGCTGACCGGGTTTGATTTGAGCTTGAATTTGGCGATCAGTCCGGTCATTTTTCCTGCGTGCTGAAAACCGCGTCGGGTTTGTAACGCGGCGGGGTGACGGCGATAAAGGAGGCCAGGTCGGCTTTTTGAGCCAGCGTCATCACCCGCGCCACCACTTCAAAGGGGACCCGGTTGTCGGCGCGGATCACCACGGTGGCGCTTTTGGAAACGCCGCTCAGCTGGGCCAGCTTCTCGGCCAGGGTGTCGTAGTTGACGCTCTGGTCGTTGAAGTAGAGCAGCGGCTCCTTTTCCGACCAGGCGATCGAGACGATGAACTTCTCGATGTCGATCGAGCTCGGCGCATTGACCTCGGGCAAATCCACCCGGATCCCGGACACCTGGACGAAGGAGCTCGACAGCATGAAGAAAATCAGCACCAGAAACATCACGTTGATCAGCGGCGTCAGGTCCGGCCGCCCGGTCAGCGGCGTCAGCCGGCTGCGGTAGCGGCGCATGGTCACCGCTTTTTCATTGATCTGGTTAGTCGACAGTTTCATCATCTTCCTCCCCGGCCAGCTTCATCCGGCGGCGACGCTCAAAGAAACTCAGGATTTCCGACGCCGCCTTTTCCATATCGAGGGTGATCGCGTTGACCCGCGAAACCAGATAATTGTACCCGACGTAGCAGGGAATCGCCACCGCGAGCCCCGCGGCGGTGGTGATCAGCGCCATGTTGACCGAGCCCGAGAGCTGGGCCGCCGACAGATACACGCTCTGGGTGTCGTGGATGGTCTGGAACGCCTGCATCATGCCGAGCACGGTGCCGAAGAGGCCGAGGAGCGGGCTGATGTAGCCGATGGTGCTCAAGGTGGTCAAGTGCCGTTCGAGCTTCGGCAGCTCCTCGAGGCAGGCGTCGTCGATCGCCTGGCGGAGGTCTTCGTCGCCGCGTTCGCTGGCGAGGATCGCCGCCCCCACCACCCGGGCCACCGGGCCGGGGGTGTTGTCGCAGAGGCTGATCGCTTCGACGAAGCCGTCGCGCTTGAGCACGTTGACCAAGCCGCGGATCAGTTCGCCGACGTTGATCTCCTCGCGGTGAAACTGAAAGGTCTTCATCAGGAAGACAAAAAGCCCGATCACACTGCACAACAGAATCAGAAACATCACCGGGCCGCCGTCGCTGAGCATTTGATAAAAAAGCATGGCCGTAAATCCTTTAAATTCGATATTTATTCAAAATTTCCTCGCCAATCCGGTCGAAGTCCTCGCTGCTCTGCAGTTTCAAAGCCTTGATGAGTTCGATCAGCCGCAGCGCCTCGCGGGCGGCATTCGGATTGTTCTTGCGCAAATTGAGGTTGATCGCGGCGTAGGCGGCCTTGGAAACCCAGATCGGCTCGATCGTTTCGCCTTTTTCGCGGGCGGTCAGCGCGCGGTACAACAGTTCCTTGTAGACGGTGAGCGCGCTGCGCGTCTTCTTCTCTTCCTCCAGGGTGCGGCCGAGCTTGAACCCGGCGGAGTAAACCGCCGCGCCCTCGTTCTTGTCGACCAGCTGCCGGTAAATCGTCTCGGCACGGGTCAAATTCTCCGGATTGCGGGTGCGGACGCCCTCGCTGAACTCGCTGTCGGCCAGCCTTTCCAGCGCCACCGCGCCGAAAACGCCGGCGGGGCGCAGCTCGGCGGCGCGGCGGTAGGAGGCGATCGCCGCCGGATAGTCGGCGAGATTGGACTGGAGGTTGCCCGCCAGCATAGCGGCGTCGGCGGCCACCGGACTGTTGACGAATTTGGTCTGGAGTTCGGCCAGCAGCGCCAGCGCCTTGGTCGAATTGTCGAGCCGGGAATAGATTTCGGCCTGATCGTAGAGACAGCGGGCGGCGACTTCGCCGTCGTTGTTCTTCTCCGCCAGCGCGGCGATGTCCTCGAGCACTTTGAGCGCGGCCGGGTAACGGGCCTCGGTGCGCAGATAATCGGCCTGTCGGAACAGCACCGCGACGGTGTAGGGCGAAGCCGGGTAACGCGAAGTCAGCGTCTCGGCGGCGGCATGCATCGCCTCGTCGTCGGGAATCAAAAAGGCCGACTGGGCGGCCCGCCACAGCGCGTTGGCCGCAAGTTCATGCGCCGGGTACTGATCGGCGAACTGCCGAAAGAGCTGGCCGCTCTCGGCGTAATCTTTGGCCTCCATCGCCAGCCGGGCGGCGGCGAACAAGGCGGCGGGAGTGAATTCGGTGCCGGGATGGGCTTTGGCAAAGGCGCGGTAGGCGGTGCGCGCCTCGGCGGCCTTGCCGGCGCG
This sequence comes from uncultured Victivallaceae bacterium, assembly GCA_964599205.1. Classification (GTDB taxonomy): domain Bacteria; phylum Verrucomicrobiota; class Lentisphaeria; order Victivallales; family Victivallaceae; genus JAVBUI01. The sequence continues at coordinate 2,842 of CAZRFG010000183.1, read as the reverse complement.
CTCGAGCAACAGCGCCTCAAAGTAATTGGCGGCGGCGCGCAACTCGGGGTCTTTGGCGCCGAGCAGCGCCTTGGCGGTCTCGGCCGCCTTGCGGTCGGACCCGGCTTTGACAAAGGCCTGCAACTGCCAGAAGCGGGCGCGCTCGGCAAGCTTCCCGGTCTCGGCGGCGGCGCTGCCGAAGTTCTCGGCCGCACGCGCATACTCGCCCTGCCGGTAATCCGCTTCGCCGAGCAGGAAAAAGGCGTCCTGGCGGATTTCCGGTTTTTCGGCGCGCTCGATGATGTAGCGGAGATTCTGGCGGACCGCCGCCGGGCGGTTGAGCCGGACCGCGGCCAGCGCCGCTTCGCGGGCGGTTTCGAGCCGGGTCTGGAGCGGAACTTTGTCCTGCGCGGTGATTTCGTTGAAAGAGCGGATCGCGGCGTCGGGATTGCCGGCCTGTTCCCACAGCCGGGCGGATTGGAGCAGAAGGGTGGTTCTTTCCGGCGAATCGGGGTAGAATTCGAGGTATTTGCCGATCGTTTCGGCGGCGGCGGCGGCTTCGCCCGAGGCGATCCGGACGTTGATCAATTCGCGCAGCATTTCGCGCTTCTCGGCGTCGGTGGCGGCGGCGGCAAAGGCGTCGCGAAAAAACCGGGCGCTCTCTTTGAAATCCTTGGCATCGCGGAATTTGCGGCCGGCAATCGTGGTCAGGCGGAAGAACAGCGGATCGGCCCGGTCGGGCACTCCGGCGGCGGTGAACGCGGTGTACTTGCGAATGAAGTCGGCGTCTTTTTTCTCCTGCAGCAGCTGGAGGAGTTCAAGCTTGGCGACCACCGTTTTTTCGGCTTCGCTGCGGACGGTGATCTTTTTGATCAGCGCGGCGCTGTCGGCGAGGTTGCCGCTCATCGCCATCGCGTAGGCGCGGCCGCAGCGGGCGTTGAATTCGGCGCCGGGATCGGGAGCGAGTTTCTCCAGTTTTTCGGCGGTCTCAATGGCGTCGCGGTAGTTGCCGGCGGCAAGCCGGGTCCGGAGTTGCATCGAGAGCACCGTGCCGAGCTCTTCGCTGGTCAGCTTTTCCTTGGTCAAAAGGTCGGTCCAGGCCTGGTCGGCGGCGGGGTAGTTCTGGCGCGCCAGGAGCGCTTTGGCGGCGAGAATCTGGCGGGCGATCCGGGCGTCTTCGGGATAGCGGATGGCGAATTCGGCGAGCAGTTTCTCCGCCGCCGCCGGCTGGCTGCGCTCGAGTTCGATGCCGACCAGCTGCAGCGTCAGATTGCGCCACTCCTGGCCCTCGGTGCCGGTGCGGGCGCGTTCGAAAAAGGCCGCCGACTGTTCGAGATCCTGGGCTGCCAGCGCATTTTCGCCGAGCCGGGTCAGCGCCTGGCGGTCCGGGGCGGCCGTCGCCGTCAACGGCGGCAGCGCCGCCGAAGCGGTGATCAGGGCGACAACGATGTAGGTACCTAAATTCGGCATATCAGATGATCCGGTCACTTGGTTTTTCGCCCGGAACTGGAAGCGAACTTCAAATTCCGGGCGAAAATGGAATCAGCGTACTTATTCGGCGGCGTTTTCCGCACCGTCGCCGGCGGCTCCGGCGGCGGCCCCGGCCGGAACCGCGCCGAGCTGGGTTTTTTCCTTGATCCGGGCGAGCAGTTTCTCCTGCAGGACGGGGTCTTTTTCCAGCAGCGCCTTGGTCTGGTCGCGGCCCTGGCCAAGCTGTTCGCCGTCAAAGGAGAACCACGAGCCGCGTTTTTCGAGCAGCCCGAGTTCGGTGGCGACGTCGAGGATCGAACCCGCCTTGGAAATGCCTTCGGAGTAGTTGATGTCGAACTCGGCGACCCGGAACGGGGCGGCCATCTTGTTCTTGATCACTTTGACCCGGGCGCGGTTGCCGGTGATGTTGCCGGCGGCGTCTTTCAAAACGCCGGTCTTGCGGATGTCGAGCCGGACCGAGGCGTAGAACTTCAGCGCGTTGCCGCCGGTGGTGGTTTCCGGGTTGCCGAACATCACGCCGATCTTTTCGCGGATCTGGTTGGTGAAAATGATGCAGGTGCGGCCGCGGCTGGCCACCCCGGTGAGTTTGCGGAGTGCCTGCGACATCAACCGGGCGAGAAGCCCGACGTGGGAGTCGCCCATCGCGCCTTCGAATTCGGCGCGGGGAACCAGGGCCGCCACCGAGTCGATCACCAGCACGTCGATGGCGTTGCTGCGGACGAGGGCGTCGGCGATGTTGAGGGCGTCTTCGCCGCAGTCGGGCTGGGAGATCAGGAGGTCTTCGACTTTGACCCCGATTTTGGCGGCGTAGCCGGGATCGACGGCGTGTTCGGAGTCGATGATGGCGGCGCGGCCGCCTTTGGCCTGGGCGTTGGCGATGATGTGCAAGCAGAGCGTGGTTTTGCCGGAGGATTCGGGCCCGAAGATTTCGACGATACGGCCGGCGGGAACGCCGCCGATGCCGAGGGCGATGTCGAGGGCGAGGCTGCCGGTGCCGATCACCGGGATATCAGAGAAGACGGCGCCGGTATCGCCGAGGCGCATGATCGAGCCTTTGCCGAATTCCTTTTCGATCTGGCTGATCGCGATTTCGAGGTTTTTATCTTTGTCGAGGCCCTTCGGTGCGCTTTTTTCTTTTTCGGCCATGATGTTTTTCCTTGTTCCTGTGTGATATGTCTCAAAATGTGTGTTGTTGTCTGTCTTTTCGTACCCCGGTCAAGGGCCGCGCCCTTGCGGCCGCACTGCGGCTTTGCCTCTCACCGCTCCGTTGTCGCGGGTGGCCAGAAGCTGCGTCCAACATATTCGGTCAAGGGCAGTGCCCTTGCGCGGAGTCAAGAGGGCGCGGAGCCCTCTTGTGGAGTGTGAGGTGAAA
>CAZRFG010000182.1:0-7147 GCA_964599205.1 uncultured Victivallaceae bacterium | reverse complement strand
CGACAGCGGCATGATCACCTTCAACCGGGCGATTTTCCGGCTTTTCCGCAACGGGCTGGTGACCGAAAAAGACGCGCTCGACGCGGTCGAGAACCGCGACGAATTCAATCTCCTTCTCAAGGGAATGGAGAGCGGGGTCGACGCCTTCCGCAGCCATTACGGGCTGGAGGAGCTTGACGACACGTTGAATATCGACATGCGGCGCTTGCTCCGGAGCGCGGTAAAACTGGGGGCGAGCGACCTTCTCCTCTCCTGCCACGCGCCGCCGACGCTCAGGATCAACGGGATATTGACTCCGCTCGATTTGCCGCCCTTGCTGCCGGGGGACATTCAGCGGTTGCTCTTCAGCGTCACCAGCCGCCGGCAGCGGATTGAGTTCGAGGAGACCCGCGAGCTCGACTTCGCGCTGGCGGTGGAGATGCAGATCGATCGTGCCAAGGAGGAAGCCTCGACCTATCGCTTCCGCATCAACGGCTTTTATCAGCGCGGCAATGTCGGGTGCGTGGCGCGGATCATCAACAGCCGGATTCCGAAGCCGGAGGAATTGCAGCTGCCCGAGGTGCTGGTGCGCTTGATGGACAAGCAGCAGGGGCTGGTGCTGATTACCGGGCCGACCGGGAGCGGCAAATCGACCACGATGGCGAGTTTGATCGACTACATCAATCACCGCCGGTCGTGTCACATCATCACGGTCGAGGATCCGATCGAGTATGTGCATCAAAACGCGATGGCGCTGGTCGAGCAGCGGGAGATGCATGCCGACACGTTGAGTTTCGGGACGGCGCTCAAGTATACGCTGCGGCAGGATCCGGATGTGATTCTGGTGGGGGAAATGCGGGATATTGAGACGATTGCGGCGGCGTTGACGGCGGCGGAGACGGGCCACTTGGTGCTGGCGACGCTGCATACCAACAGTGCGCCGCAGACGATCGACCGGATTATCGACTCGTTTCCGTCGGGGCAGCAGAATCAGATCAAGCTGCAATTGGCGGGGGTGTTGCTGGCGGTGGTGTCGCAGCGGCTGCTGCCGAGGCTGGACGGGCACGGGCGGGCGGCGGCGTTTGAGGTGATGGTGGCGACCCCGCCGGTACAGGCGCTGGTGCGGGAGGGGAAGACGCATCAGTTGCAGTCGGTATTGGAGACGGGAACCAAGGACGGGATGGTGACCTTGGCGAAGTCGCTGGAGGAGTTGTACAGCAAGGGTTTGGTGAGCCGCGAGGAGGTGCGGAGCCTCCAGGTGGATTACAAGCAAGTGCGCGAGTTCTGAAAAAAAAGCGCCGCAGGCAAAAAAAGCGCGAAGCGCCAATCCCGCCCCCCGTCGTACGGGGTCGCAGTCCAGCGCGCGAAAAGCGCTGGTCGCTCGCTAAAAAGCGAGCGAAGCTAAGCGCAGCGCTCCCCCCGAGGTCGGCGGAGCCGACACCTCACTGCGGGAGCGAAACAAGCGGCGCAAGAGCAACGCGAATTGCGGCGCGCGATTGAGCGAAGCAGGCCCCGGGAGAGGAGAAGGTTTCGCACGGAGGCACGGAGGCACGGAGGGCTGATGGGATGGAAGCGACGGTTTTGCGTGCTGCTTCGGAACAGTCGCTCCGGCCGCAAGCGTCCTCCGCTCGGACCGGGCTCAGCGGCGGGCGACCGTCGCCCTCGTGATAGCGAGCCGGTCGCTGACGCTCTCTCGGCTCGGGAGGAAAACAAGATGCCGCTCCCGACCACCCGCGACAACAGAACGGTGAGAGGCAAAGGCGCGGTGCGCCCTCTTGACCGGGGGACTTTTCTTCCCGTTCCGGATTGCTTTCCGGGCCAAACGGGTGTATAGTATCCTTTCTTGAAAGGATTTTTCATCATGCAAGACCAAATCAGAACCATCCTGACCGAAATCGGCGAAAATCCCGACCGCGAAGGTCTGCTCAATACCCCCAAACGGGTCGAAGCCGCCTACCGCTTCCTCACCCGCGGCTACCAGATGAAACTCGAGGACGTCATCAACGGCGCCCTCTTCAACGCCGAATCCGACGACATGATCATCGTCCGCGACATCGAATTCTTCAGCCTCTGCGAACACCACATGCTGCCCTTCTTCGGCAAATGCCACGTCGGCTATATCCCCCAGAAAAAAATCCTCGGGGTCAGCAAAATCGCCCGCATCGTCGACATTTTTGCCCGCCGCCTCCAGATCCAGGAGCGGATGACCCGCCAGATTTCCAATGCGATCATGGAAACCGTCGGAGCCGAAGGCGTCGGCGTGGTGGTCGAAGCCCAGCACCTCTGCATGCAGATGCGCGGCGTCGAGAAACAGCACTCGGTGATGACCACCAGCTCAATGGTCGGCTCCTTCCGGCGCGAACTCGCCACCCGCAACGAATTCACCCGGCTGATCCGGTAACCCGCCTATGCGAGCCGTCCTCCAAAGAGTCAAACACGCTTCAGTCGCCGTCAACGGCGAAATCGCCGGCGAAATCGGGCCGGGCCTGCTGATCTTCCTCGGGGTCACCCACGACGACGACTCGCGCGATGTCCGTTACCTCGCCGACAAATGCGTCAATCTGCGGATTTTTGAGGACGAGGCCGGCAAAATGAACCGTTCGCTCGCCGATATCGCCGGCGCGGCCTTGATCGTCTCCCAATTCACGCTCTACGGTGACGCCGCCGCCGGACGCCGCCCGTCCTTTACCGCCGCCGCCCGGCCGGAACCGGCCGAGGCGCTCTATCGCGAATTCATCGCGGCGGTCCAGGCCTGCGACATTCCGGTCGGCACCGGCCGCTTCGGCGCGGAAATGGCGGTTTCACTCTTAAACGACGGCCCGGTAACCTTGATCGTGGAGTCCAAAAAATGAACAAACGCCGCATCGTCGTCCTCGGCTCCACCGGCTCGATCGGGGAGAGCGCATTCCGGGTGCTGAGCCACGCAAGCGACCGCTTTGAGGTGATCGGCCTCGCCGCCCGCAGCCGGATCGACCGCCTCGCCGAACAGGCGAAGGAATTACATGCCAAAATCGCGGTAACCTCCGATGCCGGAAAACTCGCCGCCCTCCAGTCCCGCCTCCCCGCCGGAGTCGAGGCCGCCGCCGGGGACCAGGCGCTGATCGAACTTGTCACCCGGCCCGATGTCGACATTGTGCTCTGCGCGATCGTCGGCACCGGCGGACTCCTCCCGGTACTCGCCGCGCTCCGCGCCGGCAAACGGGTCGCGCTCGCCAGCAAGGAAGTGATGGTGATGGCGGGCGAACTCGTCAACCGCGTCCGGAGCGAACACCCCGCCGCCGAACTGATTCCGGTCGACAGCGAACACAGCGCACTCTTTCAGTGCCTCGCCGGACGGCACGGAAATGAAGTCGAAAAACTGATCCTCACCGCTTCCGGCGGCGCTTTCCGCGACGCCGACGACGAAACCATCCGGCGCGCCAATGCCGCCGAGGCCCTCCGCCATCCGACCTGGTCGATGGGGCCAAAGGTGACGGTCGACTCCGCCTCCTTGATGAACAAGGCGCTCGAATTGATCGAAGCGCGCCACCTCTTCAACTTCGATCCCGACCGGCTCGACGTCCTGATCCATCCGGAATCGGTGGTTCATTCGCTGATTTCTCTCGCCGACGGGGCGATGATCGCCCAGATGTCGATGCCCGACATGCGCTTTGCGATCCAGTACGCGCTGTCCTATCCCGAACGCTTCGACGGGGCGCTGCCCAAGTTCGATTTTGCCCGCATGCCGGGTTTGCACTTCCGCGAAGTCGACCACCGCCGCTTCCCCGCGATCGGCTTCGCCCGGCGGGCGATGGCGGCGGGCGGGACGCTGCCGGCGGTGATGAATGCGGCCAATGAAGTCGCGGTTGAAAGTTTTTTGCAAGGCCGGATTGCATTTCCCGAAATATGGAGTATTATTGAGAAGACGATGGAGCGCCACCAGGTTGTGCCGCAGTCGTCGCTTGAGGAAATTTTTGAGGCCGATCGCTGGAGCCGGTCGTTTGCCGCAAGCTTGATCTGACCCGGAAAGGATAGTATGCAGTTTCTCGCAATTCTCGAAAGCATCGGTGCGTTGCTTTTTGTGTTTTTCTTTATCGGTTTGTGCATCTTTTCGCATGAACTCGGCCACTTCCTGGCGGCGCGCTGGCGCAAGCTTCATATCGACGCCTTTTCGATCGGCTTCAAAAAAGTCTGGGGCAAAAAGATCAACGGCGTCGACTACCGGATCGGCTGCATCCCGCTGGGGGGCTACGTCGAACTCCCGCAGGTCGACGCCACCGACGAAACCCCCAAGAGCGCCGACGGCGTCGAACTCCCGCGCGCCAAGCCGTTCGACCGCGCGCTGACCGCTTTTGCCGGGCCCTTTTTCAACATCATCTTCGGCTTGCTGCTCGGCTGCGTGGTGTGGCACTTCGGGATGCCGCAGGACTCGCCGGAGCAGAAAAGCTTCGTGGTCGAGACCGTCGCCCCCGCCAGCCCCGAGTACGAAGCCGGCCTCCGGCCCGGCGACCGCATCGTCAAATTCAACGGTCAGAAATTCAACTCGACCTGGATGAAGTTCGTCGAAAACGTCATGTTCTCGGTCGGCAAAATCACCCTCGAAGTCGAACGCGGCAAGGAAAAACTCGATATCGCCTACACTCCGATCGACAATCCCGACGCCCCCGGGCGGCTCGGCAAGGAAAAGATCGGCTACCCCTTCTTCACCGTCCGCATCCCGATCGAGCTGCGCCCCGAAGCCGGCGGCGCCGCCGCCAAAGCCGGGATCGAAAAAGGCGACACTCTGATCTCGATCGACGACAAAAGCATCCACAGTTTCTTCGATTTCCAGCAGGTGCTCGACTTCTCCGACGGCAAAAAACCGCTCCATTTCGTGGTTGACCGCCGCGGCCGGCCGATGACCTTTGAAGTCATCCCGACCCCGGTCCCGAATCTCGGGCCGGAGGCCAAAACCTTTCTGATCGGAGTCCGTTTCGCGGGACCGCCGGTGATCGCCGGGTATTCCGATCTGGATTCCCCGGCCGAGCGCGCCGGAGTCAAGCTCGGCGACCGGATCAGCGCCATCAACGGCATCCCGGTATCCTCCGCCGAAGAGGTCACCTCGGCAATCCGCAAAAGCGGCGGCAAAGAACTCAAACTGACCGTCAAACGCGACGGCAGGGAACTCGACATCGCGGTCACCCCGCGCGAAATCGTACCGCGGACGATCGGCGTCGAACTGATGCTGCTGACCTATCCGACCCCCTTCGAACAATTTGAAAACATCCTGGTCAACAGCTACAAATCGCTACGCGGCATGCTGGTCTACGGCGCCAACAAAGCCGGCCTCACCGAAAGCACCAGCACCCTCAAACCGCGCCACATGTCCGGCCCCCTCGGCATGGGCACCATCCTCTACAGCTCGGTCAAAAACGTCTCGCTGGTGACCGGAATCTACTTTGTGGTCATGATCTCCTTTGCGCTGGCGATCTTCAATCTGCTGCCGCTGCCGGTGCTCGACGGCGGGCACATCGCCTTTGCCCTGATCGAAGCGGTGATCCGGCGGCCGCTGCCGACGGTGGTGATCAAAGTGCTTTCGCATGCCTTCATCGTGCTGTTGATCGCGCTGATGGTCTACGTGACCTATTTTGACATCCTCCGGTTGCTGCCCGACAGCCGCAAAAAAGAGGCCGCGCCGGTCGCGCTTGCCCCCATGCCGGCCGCCGTGGAAGCGGCAGCCCCGGTGCCCGCCGCCGCCCCCGCAACTCCGGTCGAGGCCAAGAAGTGATCACCCGCGACAAAACCCGGCAAATTGCGATCGGCAAGGTCAAAATCGGCGGCGGCGCCCCGGTTTCACTGCAGTCGATGTGCAACACCGACACCCGCAACGCCGCCGCCACCTTGTCCCAGATCGGCGAACTCGCCCGGCTCGGCTGCGACCTGATCCGGGTCGCGGTGCCGGATGAAGCCGCCGCCGGAGCGCTCCCGACCATCGTCCGTGAAAGCCCGATTCCGGTCATCGCCGACATCCATTTCGACCACCACCTCGCGCTCGCCGCGATCGAAGCCGGAGTTCCGGCGCTCCGGCTCAACCCCGGCAACATCAGCGATCCCGCCAAAATCCGTGAAGTCGCCGCCGCCGCCCGCGAACGCCATGTGGTGATCCGGGTCGGAGCCAACTTCGGCAGCGTCCGTCCCGAATTCGTCCGCAAGGTCGAAGCCGACGGCGTCGCCCCGGAAAACCTCCAGGCCGAAGTCCTCGTCCGCAGCGCGCTCGAACAGTGCCGGCTGCTCGAGGATTGCAATTTCGACGCGATCAAGGTTTCGCTCAAAGCCTCAAACGTCCCGCTCACCGTGGCCGCCTGCCGGCTCTTCGCCGAACGCTCGGACTATCCGCAGCACCTCGGCATCACCGAGGCGGGCACTCCCGGCCGCGGTATCGTCAAATCGGCGGTCGGCATCGGCGCACTGCTGCTCGAAGGCATCGGCGACACCATCCGGGTCAGCCTGACCGCCAATCCGGTCGAGGAAGTGGTCACCGGCCGCCGGATCCTCGAGAGCTGCGGCCTCGTCGACGCCTCGCCGGAAATCATCTCCTGCCCCACCTGCGGCCGCACCGAAGTCGATCTCATCGACCTCGCCAACCGGGTCGAAAACCTGGTCAGCGAAGTCAAAAACTCCGGCCACATCATCCATCTGCGCAAGATCGCGGTGATGGGCTGCGCGGTCAACGGCCCCGGCGAAGCCCGCGACGCCGACCTCGGCATGGCCGGAGCCGCCAAGGGCAAAGTGGTCGTCTTCCGCTTCGGCGAAATCGTCGGCGCCTTTGACCCCGACGAAGGCTTCGAATACCTCAAGCTCGAAATCCTCCGCAACGCCAAGCCGCTACGCTGAATTATCCAGAAACTGGATATTTTTAACAAAAAAATTTTGCCTATCCCGGAATTATTGCTTGACGAATAGACTTTCTGATGCAATCTTTATATATAGTATAGGATTCGATTTTGAAATGTCCAACAAAGAAAATCGCTTGTGATAATAGTGAGTAAAGTAAAGAGGTGAAAAATTTCACTGATTATTTTGATGTTATCTGAATGTTGGGCGTATTTGAATTAGGGAGAAAAAATGAGCAGTATTGATAAAATAGAAATAAAAGCGTTTAAGTCCTTGGACAATGTCTCGATAAATTTGGGGAAAATAAATGTCTTTG
>CAZRFG010000181.1:0-7149 GCA_964599205.1 uncultured Victivallaceae bacterium | reverse complement strand
GGAGGAGCTCGGCGCGAAGTTCTGCCGGGCGGTCGATCCGATCGAGCCCGATCCGCTGAAGCAGAATTATTATCAGGAAACCTTGGCCGCCTACCGCGAACTCGAGCGAAAAGTCTGGTCCGGGAGGGGATGACGAGCGGAGCCCATGGCAATCGCCGGCCGCCGGGGCGAACGTTTTTTGCGCCGCGGTCACTCGGCCGGACGAAACCATGGTAAGCCGGACTCCTTTTTATTTCAGAAAACGACAAAAACTCGTTTTTTTTGATAGATTTATTTTATTGATTGATAATTACTTATAATCTTATTAATATTGCGCGATTTTCTTTTAATAAAATCGGCCTTTATTTTATTAAAAAATGGCTTGCCTTTTCAAATATGGGATGATATAGTATCCCTTCGTGAGGAGGTGAGGCATGATTCACAGCGTTGATCTTGACCAAGAGGATATTGAACGTCTTTTTGAGTTGAAAGAGGCTTTAGGGGCGAAAAACAAATCGGAGATTTTCCGCTACTGCCTGCGGGAAATCCACAAAAGTTACTTTCCCGAATTGCTGACTCTGGAGAGTGACTTCAGCGGCGAACCCCCCGCCCGCCGGGCCGCCGCCCCGGCCGCGAGCGAGGAGCGGAAGCCCGGCGAGCCGGAGCAATACGGTCACGGCGAAGGCGCCGGCGGCAAAAAAGACAGCGATATTTTTGACCTCGTCCGCTGTGCCCTCGACCCCGGCGTTCACGAGGCGGCGGAGCGATCCCGCGAAAGTGAACTCAAAGCCGCCGCCGCCTCGGCGCGGGCCAAAAGTCACTTTTTCTCCACCATGAGTCATGAGATCCGCACTCCCCTCAACGCGGTGATCGGCTTCACCGAACTTCTCCGCAGCGGCGAAATTTCGCCAAGCGAACAGCGCGAATACCTCGAATCGATCAATGTCTCCGGCAACGCGCTGCTGTCGCTGATCGACGACGCGCTCGACCTGATCAAACTGGAAGCCGGACAGCTCGAAATCTCCCCGCTGCCGACCGATTTCGCGGCGCTGCTCGAGGACACCCGCGCCTTTTTCGCGGCCAAGGCGAAAGAGAAAAACCTGCAATTTGAAATCACCGGGGTCGAAGGCCTGCCGGAACTCTATCTCGACGCCGCCCGGATGCGGCAAATTTTGCTGAAGCTGGTCGGCAACGCGATCAAGTACACCTCGCGCGGCACGGTGACGCTGGCGGTCCAGTTCCTGCGCCGGAAATATGAGACCGGCACCCTGACCGTCTCGGTCGTCGACACCGGGATCGGCATTCCCGATGCCTACCGCCAGCAGCTTTTTCAGCCGCTTTCGCGGCAATGCCCGGTGCACAACAGCCCCGGCCTCGGCCTGACCATGGTCAACCGGCTGCTGGCCCGGATGGGCGGCGAACTCGAATGCCGCAGCGTCGAAAATGAAGGCAGCACCTTTACCGTCAAACTCGAAAACGTCCGTTACGTGACTTCGCCGGAAGAGGAAATGCCGAAGAACCGTAAAATCCTTTCGCCGCTCGCGCATTCAATGCGGGTATTGCTGGTGGATGACGTGCCGACCAATTTGCACTTGCTCGAGGCGATGCTGAAGCGGCTCGGCCAGCAGACCGTCTGCGCGTCTTCGGCCCAGCGGGCATTTGAGCTTTTCGCCGGCGACACTTTCGAAGTGGTGATGACCGATTTGTGGATGCCGGAAATCAACGGCGGCGAGCTCGCGGCGATGATCCGCGGCAGCGGCAAGCCGGCCACGCTGGTGGCGGTCACCGCCGACGTCGAGTACGGCAACAATTTCGACATGGGCCTCTTCGACGCGGTGCTGACCAAGCCGGTCACGCCCGACAAGATCCGCCGCCTGCTCGAAGACATCCTGCGACGGCGAAAGGGCTGATTTCCCGGCGGAGCGCTCAGCGTGCTTTGCGGAACTCGCCGGGGGTGACTCCGCGCTTGCGGCGGTAGAGCCGCGAGAAGTAGCCGGGGTCGTCGTATCCCGCCGCTTCGGCCGCCTCCTTGATCGAGACGCAGCGGCCGGAGCGCAGCAGCGATTCCGCCTTCTGCAGCCGCGTTTCGATCAGAAGTTCCTGAAACGAGACCCCGAGTTTTTTGCGCAGCTGATGGGTGATCGTCGAGCGGCTGCATTTCATCCGCCGCGCGGCGTCTTCGACGGTGAGCGGCTCGGCGCAGTGTTCGCGCATCCAGCGCTCGAGGTCGCGGATGGTCGCGCTGTCGCGCCGCACCACCATTTCCCGCTCGACGATGTAATCGACGATCATGCCGAAGAGTCCCAGAATCGGCGGCAGCCGGTCGGGTTCGAAAAAGGGCAGTGCGCGGTAGGCCGCCTCAAGCTCTTCGCGACGGGCGGCGGGGCAGGCGGCGAGCACTTTTTCCGGCACTTTTTCGCCGGTGCGGAACTGGCCGAACATCGCGTAGCCGACGATTTCGCCGCCGCTGCGGATGGGGGCGATCGCCTCCTCGATCCCGGCATAGCAGCGGTAGGAGAAGATGCGGCGGCAGTCGCGGCAGCGTTCGCGCGCAAGCTTGTCGTTGGCGACGCAGTCGGCGTGGGAGTAGACCCCTTCCTGGATCAGGTTGCAGAACGGGGAATTTTTGCGTCCCCGGCTGCGGATGGCGCCGTCCGGCGTGCAGAAGAGGATGGTCACCCCGAAACTCTCGGCAAAATTTTGAAAAATATCCTGAATCCGCTGATCCAGCATCACATCGAGACTTTTTTCCATGTCAATCGGCTCCGTTTGGGATTATAATAGCATGCTTTTGCCTGATTGTCCAATTCTTTGCCGCCTTCGCCATTTCGAAAAATCGCATTTGGCAGTACAATAAGAATGAACCGAATTTCCAAAACAGGAGAAAAGAATATGAAACAGGTCAAAGTCGGCATCATCGGTCTCGGCTTCATGGGCACCACCCACTTCCGCATCCACCAGGCCAACCCCAAAAGTCATGTCGTCGCGGTGGCCGACGTCGATTCCGCCAAGCAGCGCGGCGACATCCGCAAAGTGATCGGCAACATCGGCGGCGGGGTCAACGAATCGCTCGACTTCACCGGGATCAAGGTCTACGACGAAGCGCATAAACTCCTCGCCGATCCGGAAGTGGAAGAGGTGGACATTTGTCTCCCCACCTACATGCACGCCGAGGTTGCGGTGGCGGCGCTGAAGGCGGGCAAGCACGTCCTCCTTGAGAAACCGGCGGCGCTGACCTACGACGAAGCCGCTCAAATCGTCGCCGCGGCGAAGCGCTCCGGCAAACGTTTCACGGTCGGGCTCTGTGTCCGGGCGTGGCCGGAATACCGCTGGGCCTTTGAAGCGGTCAAGGCGGGGAAGATCGGCAAAATCAAGAGCGCGCTTTTCAAGCGCTTCTCGCCCGACATCGACGGCAACGCCTGGCAGAACTGGTTCATGACCGACAAACTCTCGGGCGGCGCGCTGCTCGACCTTCACATGCACGACATCGACGAAGTGCTCTATTTCTGCGGCCGCCCCCAGGCGGTGACGGTGATCGGCACCAAAAGCAAGCATGGCGGCAACGACCACAGCTTCGCCCTCTACCACTTCGGCGACGGCCCCGCGGTGGCCGCCGAGGGCGGCTGGTCGGCCCCCAAAACCGCGCCCTTTGAAATGAGTTTCCAGCTGATCGGCGACAAAGGCTCGATCGTGAGTTCCCCCGCCGGGCTGTGGTTCTACCCCGTCGCCGGCGCGCCGGAGAAGATTGCGCTCGAAGTCGGCGACCTTCCCACCGGCTGGCACGTCGAAATCGACAACTTCCTCGCCGCGGTGCTGGGGCAGGGCGACGACCAGAAGTTCCTGCCGTGGCAGGACATCCTCGACGGCATGGCGATCTACGAAGCCGAACGCACCTCGCTTGCTTCCGGCGGGCTGACCACTCCGGTCGATTACCGCTGAAGCGGGAAAGGGTGGCTGAAGATGATCAGACTTGGCGTAGTCGGCTGCGGATGCCGGGTGGGGGGCTTCCTCGCCCAGACGCTGGAGAGTTACGATCCCGATTTCCGGGTGGTCGGAGTGGTCGATCCCGATCGCGAGGGGGTGCTCGGCCGCCTGCGCGAGGTCGACCGCGAGGCGCGTTTCTGCGCTTCGCTCGATGAGATGGTGCGCGAGACCAAACCGGACGCGCTTTTGATCGGGACGCGGTGCAATTTGCACACCCGCTACGCGATCGAGGCGGAGCGTTACGGGCTGCCGGTCTTCCTGGAGAAGCCGGTGTCGATTTCGCTGGACGAGGCGCTGGCGCTGGAGGAGGCTTATCTCAAAAGCAAGACCAAGGTGCTGGTGAGCTTCCCGCTCCGCTACACCCCGCTTCACCGCCGGATGCGCGAATTGCTCCGGGGCGGCGCGGTGGGCGACATCCACCACATTACCGGGCTCAATTACGTGCCTTACGGCACGGTCTACTTTGAACGCGGCTACCGTGATTTCGCGGTCACCCGGGGGCTGTTTCTCCAGAAAGCGACCCATGATTTCGACTATCTGATGGACCTCGCCGACTCCCGGATCACCCGGATTTCGGCGAACTGGTCGCGCGGCCGGATTTTCGGCGGCGACCGCCCGGCGGATCTGAAGTGCTCGGCGTGCGCCGACGCCGAAACTTGCGACGAGAGTCCGCGCAACCGCCGTCGTCACGGCAGCGGCGGGGTGCTCGACGATCACTTGTGCGTTTTCAGCTCGGCTTGCGGCAACGACCGCGACGGCATCAATGAAGAGGCGTCCAACTCGATTTTCGAATTCGAAAACGGCGCGATCGGAACCTACGCCCAGGTCGTTTTCTCCCGCCGCGAAGGCCTCCGCGGGCCGATCGTCTCGGGGCCGCGCGGCACCGCGAGCTTCGACTGGTACAAGGGCGCGATCCACTATGTCGAACATCACGCGCCCTTTACCTCGGATATCAAAATGGGCTCCGAGCAGAGCCACTTCGGGGGCGACGTCGAGCTGGCGAAGAATTTCGTCGATATCATCCGCTACGGCGCGATGCCGGAGACCCCGCTCGCCGACGGTTTGCGGAGCGTCTACACTTGTTTAGCCGCCCAGGAGGCCGCCGAAACCGGCCGCCGGGTGGAGGTCCGCCGGACCCGGCTGTGACGGGTCACCCGGCATAAGCCGAATCCGCCCTTCCGCGCTTCCGTTCCGGGAGCGCGGTTTTTTATTTGCATTTCCCGGTTGCGGGATTATCTTAGATTCGAATTCAATCGAAGATATTTTCGTATCCTGAATCGGGGGCGGCGGCATGGTAAAAGGCGGACGGAGTGATTTGGGCCGGGCGGCGGTTTTCTGCTGGCTGATCCTCGGCTTTTTCGCGGCTGCCGGTGACGGCGCTTTGGCTAAAAAAGTCAAAGAGGATGAAAAAGCGATTCAGGTTTTCAACGCTGTCTGGGAAAATCCCACTGGCATGGTGGAGAAGAAACTCGAGACTCCCGGCGGCGCGGTCTACCGCTTCTCGTCGTCGGTGCCATACTCCGCGATGTATCCGGCCTGGGATGAACTCCGGGCGGGCGGCGCGCCGTTTCACTCCAGCCGGTCGTGCAAGTGCACGACTTGCGAGGATCGCCGCCAGCATTACGCGCTGGAGGCCTCGATTCCGCCGGCGAAAAAGCGCAGTATGCGGTTTGTCGCAGTGGAGTTTTTTATCCGCAAATTCCCCGCCTTGCAGCCGGATTCTTCGAGCCATTTTGAGTTCACACTGGCGTTCAGCTCCTACCCCAAAATCGGCGGCGATTTGATGCGGGTGTCCGGAATTCTGGATTGGCAAGGGACTCAGATTTGTTTTTTTGACGAGGCCTGCCGTGCATACGGAGATTCGGAGCATCTTTTCCTCACTCTCGCCGATTCGCAATTCGGCTGGAATCATTATCGGATTGTTTTCGATACCGAGGTCCGGCTGATCACGGTTTTTCAAAACGGTTGCGTCCAATATACCCGGCCGCTGTTGCAGATCAAGGGGCAATCCTTCAATATCAACTGCATCAGTATTTTTGAGGTTGATAAACTCAGGGAATCCCGGTGGCTGCTTGAAATTTCCGATCCGCTTTTTTACCGCTTCGATCGTTTTACCGATCTATTTGAACTGCCGAAGGTCGATTTCAAGGCGTACCCGTACGAACTCTACGGCCCCAATGTGGAGAAGCGGAACAAAAAATGGCAGAGCAGCCGCAACCCCGATGCGCAGTACGCCGAAGCGATGCGGATCCTCCGGCGGCAGAACGACGACCCGCTGCCGAAAGCGATCGATCTCCTCGAAAAAGCCGCCAAAGACGACCATGTCTTTGCCAATTACGAGCTCGGCGTCTGCTATCTCTACGGCGTCGGCGTGCGTCGGAACCCGGACCGGGCGAGACAATATTTTGCCAAAGCGGTCAAGCGGGGTTACGAGTATGATGTTCAGAGCACCCGGGCGTTGTTGCTGTGGTCGCAGGCGCCGCATGAAATTTTTCTTGACAATGAACTTTTCAAGGCTTTTCAGGATTGCCGCAACAGCAGCGGCCTCTCATCGTATTCGTCCTTTTATCTGACGCAGGGTTTTTGCTCCGTGGTGCTTAGTAATGGTATTCCGACGGAGACCTGGTTGTCTTTAAAATTCAGCGATGACCGTCTCCCCGACGAAGGCCCGCGCGATCTCTTTTATCGGGGACGCAAGATTCTTTCCGGCTGTGGCATCGTGATCAATATGATTCCGGTTCCCGCGATGTTCACCGGGATGAATGCTCCCGCCGACGCCGCGCCCGGGGCATGGTATGTCTCCCGCCTTAAACGCTACATGGCGGAAGGATACGTCGCGGCCTTTTATCGCTACGGCGAACTCTGGCTGCGGCAGGCATGGCTCAGCCCGAAAGCCGAAAACGAGTGCCTTGTTCACGCGCTTGCCGCATTCAAAGACGGCGCGCGGCAGGGGGATGACTTCTGTTATATCGAATCGCTGATCATTCGGGCGACTCAGGGCACTTTGATGCCGGAGGCTTTTTCGCCGGAAACCGATCTCCGGTTCCATCGCAATCCGCGTTATTATCTGGTCAAATACGCCGCCACTCACCCGGACCAGCCGTGGTGGCGTGATTTCCAATTCCGGCGCCATGCTTTGGCCAAGTCCAAAATGCCCCCGCCCGACACGGCGGAACACCAGTATCT
>CAZRFG010000180.1:0-7167 GCA_964599205.1 uncultured Victivallaceae bacterium | reverse complement strand
GGTCAAAAACCAAAAACCACTCGGCGTGACCGATCCTTTTACGCAACTCACTGCTGGTGACCCGGCTGAAATCGACTTCACGCAGCGCTTCGGCGATCGCCGCGCGCTCGAGAAGTTCAATTCCATTCAAATTTGACGCCCCGGCGACAGTCAGGTCGGCCGGCGCGGGATCGCCGACGATCGCCACTTTGACCGCGCCGAGCGGCAGCAGCCAGCCGTAGAGCAGAATCAGCAGCAGCCATCGCTTCACAGCCGCCCCCGCATGGTTGCTTTGACGATCCGGTTGGCAAAAATGAACCACAGCGACTTGCCGTCGCCGACGGTATAGACCGCGTCCGGCCGGGAGGCTTCGAAGCCGAGCACCGTCCGCTGCGGATCTTCCAGCGGAATCCAGAGATTGTCGCCGTACGCCAGCGAGGAGCCGACCATCAGAAACCGGTTGGAAATCACCTCCTCGCCTGCCAGCAGCACCGGGGCGCTCTCGGGATTGCGGCGATCGGCCCTGCGATCGCTTTTTGAACTGACCGCGAAGTGATTCTCGCGCTGGCCGCTGTTGAGGTCATAGGAGCAATACTGCAAGGTCGCGGGGGTCCGCAACCGAAAAAAGATCCGGCTGCCGTCAAGAATGCAATCGAGCACCGTTCTGACCTCGATCTCGCAGTTGATCGCCATCGTGGCGGGGTCGAGTTCGTAGATGCGGTCCGGCGTGCCGGAATACTCGCTGACGAAAAGCAGCAGCGACTTGCACTCCTCGCTGCCAATCGCGAAACAATACTGCGGCCGCAGGCGGTCGAGGCGGTTTCGCGGCTCTTCGCGCGCGGTGTCAAAAAGGATCTCGCGCCGCCCTCCCCTGACGTCGCAACGCATCAACGCGGTCCCTCCGAAGCCGCGCAGCACACTGTAAACCATCCCGCCCAACAGCGTCACCGACGCCCTTCCCGAGCGGTACGGCAGGTCGTCGATCCGGGTGACCGAACCGTCTGCCAACTTGACCACCACCAGAAAATCGACCGATCTCGCCCACTCGCCTTTTTTGCCGACCAGGAAACTTTCCGGCACGATGACCGCGTAGCGTCCGTCGCAGGCGAAGGTCGGACCGGCGCCGTACTCGCTGGATTCGAAAGGCTTGAATTGATTGATCACCTCACAATATTGACTGATCGAGCCGGTGACCGGATCGAGCCGGAAAATCGCGACTCCCGGAGTCGAACCGGTGGCCGTGGCCAGGATGAAGATTCCCGCCGAATTGCGAAGGCTGCGCTGAATGCGCCACTTCTTCGGCCAGGCCGCCTCGGTCAGCTCGAGGTTGCGTCCGAAAGCCGCCAGCAGTTTCATCCGCTTTGGCAACTCGGCAGGCACGCCGGAGCCGGAATTCTCCAGCCGATAAACCGCACCGCGCCACAATTTGCGCCCGCGGGAGGTCATCAGCACTTCATAAGCCTGATCCTCCAAAGCGGCGATCAGCTCCGGCGTCACCGGCGCTTCGGGCGCATAAGTCGCCAGTTGCAGAGGCTCGGGGACGGCGTAACGCACCGGCTCGGCGGCGGCAGCGAGCCAGAGCCCGGTCAGCATCGCCGCGATCAAAAGCCATTTCATGGTCATTTTTTTCATCTTCCCTGAACCGAAATGCCGCTTCAAAACGGTAATACTTGATCCGGCTTGACTTGCGGCTTACGCATTTTCCGGGCGGCATTGGAGATTTTGCTATTCAGGTTACTCCCCGGCAAAGGATCGTCAGACAGACTTGGAGCCCGTAAATCCTTCAAACCCGAGGTCCGCGAAATTTCTTCGCAGCCATCAAGATAGGCAAAGATCAGCTGTTCTTCCTTTGCGGGCGTCATTTTGGGATCTTGCTCAAACTGCTTCAGCAGCTGCCAGTAGAGCGCCGCCGAGCGTACCAGCGGCGATTTCGACTTGAGAGCGACATCGAGATTGCGGTAATAAGCGTCGCGATGCAGAAAGAGCAAATTGCCGTTGAACAAAATTGGTTTGACGCTATCGCGGAATGACCGGTAAGTCCCGGACCGGGAATCCGTCGCTCCCGGCTGATAGGCGTCAAGGATCTCAATCGCCTTTGCCACGCCCGCCGCCGCACCGGCACGCCAATCGGCTTCGTCGTAGTACAGAGAGCCGCCGAAATAGAAATCACAACCGCGAATTCGCTCCATTGCCTCCGGCAGCGAACGCCCCGGCATCCGGTCGAGACGGCGCTCAAGATACTGGCGCTGGAGTCTGGCGATCTCCTGACCTTCGCGAAGAATCCGCGCGTCAACTTTTTTTTCAATCGCAATGTTGTCATTGGTGAGCATCAGCGACGACGGCATGGGAGGGCGGGCGAAGTGAAAGGCAACCGGGATCGGCAAATCGTATTTTTCAATGAACGCAATCGCTTCGGTGACATCCCCGAGCTTGGCCGGTTCGGACATCGGAAACCGCTTCCGCCAGCAGGCTTCCCATTCAAGCCAGCGCAGCTCCCGGTCATTCGGAGCGAGCTTGACCGCCTGCTCCACCGCCCGGCGGACACCGTCGGCATCGCGCTTGTCCCGCGCCAGTTTCGCCCGGCGAAGCTGCTGCTCCACCGGCGAAAGCGTGTTCTCCGGAGCCTCGAGCAAACGGCGGCAGCGTTCGGCCGCCGCTTTGATGTTGACCGAATCGGGATTCTCTTTCAAATACGCGTCGGCCGCGGTCAAGGCGGCATCGAAGGAAAGCGAAGCCATACAGCTTGCCATCATCATCAGGCAGGTTTGTTCCCCGGATGCCAGCGACTGCTGCTGATCCAGCAGTTTTTGCTTGAGTGTTGAATGATAGCTCTGATAGCCGGAACGCTGCGCTTCCGGCATCAGCGCGATTGCTGAATCGAGCGCATTGAGCGCTTTTTGAAATTCCCGGTTCTTTTCATACGCCCGGGCCGATTTGAGAAAGGTCTCCGCCTCCGGATCCAAGGTCGAAGCGACAGTTCGCCCGCCCCGCCTGGTTCCCCCGGCCGCGGGTTGGGCCGTGGCGTCCGCGCTCCGGCCCGGGCTTTCTCCGGCAACCCCCGACAAGCCGATGACAACAGCTACCGAAAGCGGCAACAAACGGTGAATCTTCATTTTGACTCCTTAATACTTACCTTGAAAATACCGTCGCGCGGGGTAACGATCCAAAGCGATCTGCCGTCCGCTCCCGGGTACACCGAGTTGGTGTTGCGGAATTCCAGGATCGGCAGCGGCGAATTCCGCGGATTGGCAAGATCGATGAAGACGCCGGGCCCGGTGCGATCCGGCAAATAGACTTTGTCGGGCCCGAGCATCACCGGCGAACCCGACCACTCCCGATCGGTATCAAGCAAATAACGACAGCCGGGGAATCGGAAAACGGCACGCTGTCTTTTTAATTTGGCCTGATTGACCAGAGCGAAAAGCGGTGTGCTTTCCAGCGTTTTGAGATCCATCACCAGTCCCCGGTACGTATAGCTGGCGGCATTGGTGTAATAGAGCTTGCCGCCGCTCAGGACGGGCGGATATTTCAGTGCGGAGCTCTTCAGGATCCGGCACTCGTCGGGGCGGGCGGGATCCATCACCGCGAGCTTGACCGGACCGTAGTATCTGTCGCTCAATGAAATCAGCAAAATTGCGTTGTCCGGATCGGCGTACAGCGTCCCCCTCACCATTGTTTTCTCCGCGTCGAGCGGATGCCGGATGGTTTCGCGGCGGTTGTCAAAAATAATTTCACGCTTGCCGCCGTCAACGTCGCAGCGCAGCAGCGCCACGCTTTGTCCGTTGCCGAGGAGGCAGTAAACTTTACCCTTCAAAGCCGCCACCGCGTAGATTTTTTCATACGGAAGATCGCCGATCCGATGGAATTTGCCGGTGGCGAGATCGGCGGCCATGAGATCAGTTTCATTGCGGACGCACATTGTCACTACCCCCTTGGAGGTCGACATGAATTGATCGGGAAAAAAAACGGTGATTTTGCCGTCGCAAGAAAAATATCCCCGCTCGCCGCCAGCGCGAAAAGTCCTCGGGGTTTGCACCATCTTGCTGATGGTTCCCCGTTCAGGGTTGAGCTGAAAAAACCCCATATTTTCGCGCTGGTTATTCTCGCCGAGAAGATAAATTGCTTTGTCCGTACCGCAGGAGTTGACGAAATCCCACCCTTTCGGCAAATCGGCTTTGGCGATATCGAGCTCCCGGTTGCATTCATTGAGCTGTCGCCGGTCGGCGGCGGAAAGTTTCCGGTCCGGATCGAGCGGCACCAGCCGAGACATCAGAGCCAAGCGGAGATCGCGGCCGTTTTCAGTCAAAACCGCCTCATGCCGGTTTGCCCGCAACAACGCCGCAAGATCAGGCGGCGGCTCATTCTGACTGTGCCTGCTATAGGCTTGAAACGCCGACGGTTCCGGCAGCGCAAGGATTGCCGGTTCGTCCGCCGCCGCCGAAACCAGGAAACCGAGCCACATTATCGGCATCATCAATCTCATCATCAACCTCATATTTGGGTCCCCCCCCCGCATCCGTCCGCGCCGGATCAAGTTTCAGCATCCGCCTCCCGCTTACCATGGCCGTCCTTCCGGGTGCTGTCAAGTGGCAAAAAATATTTTCATACAATTTTTCACCGCCACAATTGCCGTCCCGGACCCTGCCGATGGAGAAGACGAAAACTCGTGAAAAATCTTAGCGGAGGTCATCGCTTTTTCCGGCAAAAAGTTCGTCCGGGGTCGACGGACGGAAACGACACCTGACGAAGCAATGCGGACAGCGGCCATTTCGGAAAACATATCGCCAGAACTGGCGGTTGATGCTGATCTGTTTACCCGGACGGCCACAGACCGGACAGGATACCCGAAGAGAGGCGGGGAATGTTTTCCGCTCCCAGATCAAAATCATCCAACCCACGCCGATGATGCTGACGCCGAACCAGACCAAAAGCAGAATGCCGCCCCATTTCGGAGTCAGCCACAAACCGGAAAAAAGCGGCAGCAATAAAAGCAACTGAAAGCAAATCCCCAACCGCGTGGAAAGACGAAAATAGCGGGCCACTTCCGGGCAGGAAACCGGCAACTCGGCGATTTTATCCGCCATTTTGGCCTCACGTTTTTCCCGCAGCCGCAGAAGCAGCGGGGGATTCCGGAAATAGAACCCGGCGGCCAGGATCAGCAGCAGCACAGCCGCCTCGATCAGCAGCACCACGCCGCCTCGATAGAAATCAAATCCACGGTGTTTGTTGTTCGCCGCAAATGTGAGCATCGCCACAATCCAACTCATTCCAGCCAAGGCGCTCCAAAATTGCGGACTCGCGTCCCGCTCCCCTGCCGCCGAATGCGAAAAAAGATAGTCGCCGCAAACTTCGCAGCAGGCGCGGTTGAGCAACCCCTCGGGCTGATTGAGGCCGCCGCACTTTGAGCAACGCGCCGTTTTGCTGAGCGTCGACAGCTCCGGAGCGAATAACGCCAGAATGCAAAAAAAGAGCGGCGACCCGATCAACAGAAATACAAGGACCATCACCACGACCCACCGCGCCGGCATCGCGGATGCCAGATGCAACAATCGGGCCATTGTACCAAGTTCAAGCAGAAGCCAGCCGATCAGCCCCGCGCACAGCGCTTCCCCCAGCACCACGGCGGCGAAAACCCGCCATTGCCGGCGGCGGCGACGCCCCACCTCGGCAATCAATTCGGTCAGAAACTCAGTTTCCCGATCCATGGCGCGTCCCTCCATTCCGTTTTGCGGGCGAAGTCACGATTTCTCCGCACGGTCAATTTCAATGCACAAACTATGCATAATTACGCATAAATGCCGAATATTCCTTGCAAAATATCGGCTGCGGTGATACTGTATCGCCGGGAGGAGGAGATTGCCATGGCTTCGCAAAAAGAAATCGCCCGAAAATTGCAGCTGTCACAGGCGACGGTGTCGCGCGCCTTGAGCGACGACCACTCGCTGCCGCTGGCGACCAAGCTCAAAGTCAAACAGCTCGCGCTGGAGCTCGGGTACGAGCCGCGCCGCTACCGCAGCCGGCAAGCCCCCGAGGAAGAGCCGAACCGCAGCAACCGGCTGCTGGCGCTGGTCTATCACACCCCGACCCTCGACGGCAAATATTACTCGCTGCTGATCGAGATGATCCAGGGCTTTATCGAGGCCGCCACCCGTCACCATCTGACCTTGATCGTCAAAGAGATCGAGAATCTCGAAGCGGCCAAAGCGGTCGCCGACGAGTGCTGCAACAACATCCTCGGCGCGATCGCGGTGCTGCGCTACCCCGAGGAGATCATCAATCTCTTCTGCGACCGCTTCCCCTGCGTCTCGCTCAACCACCGCTATGAAAACCTCAAAATCCAGGTGGTCGAGCCGCAGCAGGAGCTGGCCTTCGCCAAAATGTACCATTACCTCTACCGCCACGGCCACCGCAACATCGGCTTCCTCACCGTCAAAAACAGCTACCAATTCGCGTTGTCCCGCTACGCCGGGTATCTCGAAGCCGCCCATGGCCTCGGCAATCCTTACCGGAACGAGTGGAGCATCAACACCCGCCCCGACCGGCAGCTTGAGATCGCCGAGGTCGCCGAGCTGGTCGCCCGTTATTTCCGCGAAGACGGGGTCGACGCCTATTTATGCACCAGCGGCAACTACGCCAAACAGCTGATCGCCGCATTGCAGCGTCACGGCCTCCGGGTGCCGGAGGATATTTCACTGGCCGCTTTTGACGACATCCTGACTCCGACCGCGGACGGCCATCTGCTCTGCGGCGCCCGGGCCGACTATCAGGATCTGGCCGACATGGCGATCCGGATGCTGCGCCATCGCGAAGTCTTCGCCGGCGCCGCGGTGGTCACTTGCGAAACCGACTTTCACCGCGGCAACACCGTGCTGGAGCGTCCCCCCGTCCCCCGTTGAACGATACCGTGAACGGCAATGTTTATCCGGTAATGGGCGCCAATATGCGTAATTATAACTAAAATTCAGAATACTTCCAAAGCTTCCACTCTTGTCACTCCGGTATATCTTTGCTATAATTTACTTGGAAAGCAATATGATGCAAAAACCGGAGGTGACGCGATGAAACGTTTGAAATCACAAAACTTTACCCTGATCGAACTCTTGGTGGTGATCGCGATCATCGCGATCCTCGCCTCGATGCTGCTGCCGAGCCTGAACAAGGCGCGCGACAAGGCCCGCGCCATCGCCT